>JAFVSB010000002.1 GCA_017503945.1 Clostridia bacterium | reverse complement strand
GTTGATGCACCAAAACGCAGTGAATCGCCGTAGTCAAAAAGCAGTGAGCCGGGCATAACAGTGTCGAGATCGATTACGCAAAGACCTTCTTTGGTATCAGCATCAAAGAGCACATTGTTAAGCTTGGTGTCGTTGTGGGTTACTCTTTTGGGTATTGCACCTGATTCGAGGTCATTTGTTATGATTGCGCAGTCATCGGCAAATTTAAGAAAAGCATTGTAAATATCTGCCACTTCATCTTTTCTGCCTGCAAGGTTATCTTCCATTGCTTTCACAAGATTTTCTGTTCTCTTGGGAGTGTTGTGAAAATCGGGAATAGTTTCTGAAAGTGATGCAGCATCAAAGTCTGCGAGCATATTCTGGAATTTACCAAAGGCTCTTGCCGATGTCTCAAACTGGTGAGGGTTTTCAGGCAGATTGAGAGAAATTGTGTTGTCAATAAAAATATACATTCTGTAGCAACTGCCGTCGGCTGCCTTATAAAAGAGCTTGTTGTCAGTTGTTCTGATAACGGTAAGAGTCTCTCTGTCAGGGTCGCCGCCGTTTGCAGTGATGATGCGTCTGAGATGCATTGTAACAGCTTCAATGTTTTCCATGAGCTGTTGCGGGTCAGTAAATATAGATGTGTTAATTCTCTGGAGTATGTAGCGAGGACGCGCATCGGCAATATATGTGTCATTTATATGACCGTCGCCGTAGGGGTCAACAGTAAAATCAATGGCAAAGGCTTTCATTACCTCGTCCATAGCTTTAGGCTTATATTCCATCGTAATAACCTTCTTCCATTAATTTTTGAAGTGCTGCTCTTACTGTGGGGGTGTCTTCTTTGTAGGTTACACCATACCACTTGTCATCTGATATATATGCATCAACCTTCTGATTGCGCACTTTGATAAGGTCATCCACCACAAAGGGGAGGAAGAACTCTTCTTTTTCAGGATTGGAAAGATTAGAGAGGAATCCTTCAAATCTGGATTCAAGCTCGGCAAAGATTGAAGGGTTAAAGCCCCACATGTTCATTGATACCACAGTGTCCATTGGGAAACCGCAGTTTTTGTCGAGCGCGGTGTGCTCAGTCACTGATTTGAGCATGTTGTTTTCAATTTCACACACACCTCTGCTCACAGTGCCGTTGTCGGTAAGGGTGTTGCCAAGGCGGAAGCCTGCCATGCAGATTTCGCTGCCATTTGTGAGTGCATCGTGAATAAGCTCAAATGATTTTCTGCCGTAGTAGTCATCAGCGTTTATGGCAGCAAAGGGGGTCTTAACCGCATCTTTTGCGCAAAGCACTGCATGACCTGTGCCCCAGGGCTTTGTGCGACCATCGGGCACAGTGAAGCCTGCGGGAAGCATGCTGTCTATCTGCTGAAAAACATATTCGGTGTCTATCATTTTTTCAATTCTTTTGCCTGCTGCTTCTCTGAAATCATGCTCAATCTCTTTTTTGATGATAAACACAGCCTTGTTAAAGCCTGCTTTGATTGCATCATACACCGAGAAATCAAGGATAATCTCGCCGTTTTTTCCCATTGGAGCAATCTGCTTGAGTCCACCGAAACGAGAGCCCATTCCGGCTGCCATAACCAATAATGTTGTATCCATTTTAGCATCTCCTGTTTTTGTATTTGTTGACATTTACTGCAAAATATATTATCATTATATTATAAATAGCAGTTGTTGTATATATAAAAAAAGATACAAAATCTTTTAGTTTAGATACGAAGGTGGAACAAATGTTACAGGGTTGTCGGATAAATCATACCATAAGCATAGACGCTGTGCACACCTTTTTTAAAAGCGATTTCAAAAAGGATTATGTCTTTGGAGGAGAGAGCCACGGCTTCTGGGAGATTGTGTTTGTGCTTGGCGGCACTGTGGGTGTGGCTGCAGGTGATGAGATGTTTGTGCTCGAAAAAGGGCAGGCTGTCGTTCACAAGCCCGATGAATTTCACAAAATATGGTCAGCATTCGGCACTAACCCCACCGTCATAGTGCTGAGCTTTGGCGCGTCGGCTTTTCCGTTTGGCTCAGAGCGCATACTTATCCTTGATGCCACCTGCGCTGCAAAGCTTAGTGAGCTTTATGATTATTCATTTTCGTGTTTTGAGCGCTCCGGCATATCCGTCACGGGTATAAAGCCCGGCGCTGAGACAAAGGTGGAGCGCTTCAGACTTGAATTAGAGCTTTTGCTTTATTCGCTTTTGCACAAATCACCTGATCGCAAGGTAAACACAGTAAAAAGTGCCGAGATTTATTCTATGGCAGTGAAATATATGGAGGACTATCCTGCGGGGGGGCTTTGCATCGACGAAATTGCAGGGCATTGCTCCATAAGCGCTGCCTATCTCAAAAAAATTTTTGCGCGTTATGCCGGTTGCGGTGTGATGCAATATTACAACCTCATGAGAGCGCGACTTGCCTGTGGTTATATCAGCAACGGACAGAGTGTGAAAGAAACGGCAATGCTTCTTGGATTTGCCGATCAAAACTATTTCAGCACATTTTTCAAACGCATCATGGGCTTGAGTCCCACTCAATACAAAAAAAGATTATAGAGCCATTGTCATTCTGAGCGTTAGCGAAGAATCTCGGTGTTTTCAGCATATGTTTGCAATGTAAAACATCTGCTTTTTTTCATATATTAATTATCGGAGTGATATGTATATGAAAAACTTTAAAATAAGCGACTATACTTTTGTAAGTTCAAAGCCCTCTCAGGAAGAAGAGGTCATAGACTATGGCGTGCGCATGGTGGGGGCGCCGCTTGAATGGAAGGAGACCATGGGCGAAGGCATAAAAGTGGGCATCATCGACACAGGTGTGTGCACCTCTCACCCCGACCTAAAGTCGCGCATTGCCGACGGAGCGTGCTTTTCGGGGCCGGGCAGCATAGAGGACACCAACGGACACGGCACCCATGTGGCAGGCATTGTGGCAGCAGAGCGCAATGGCAAAGGCGTGGTAGGAGTGGCTCCCAAAGCTGAGCTCTATATTGCCAAAGCATTCGACAAAAACGGCAAAACCGACTATAGCGCCATAGAAAAAAGCGTGCTGTGGCTTGCAAACTGCAAAGTCGATGTGATAAATATGTCATTTTCTTCGTCGTTTACATCGGCGCGCTATGCCACACTCATGCGCCTTGCCCACCGCAGGGGCATCACAATGATTTGTGAGGCGGGCAATGAGGGGCAAAACGGCTCCGATACCATGGGCTATCCTGCAAGCTTCGATGAGACCATTGCAGTGTCAGCTGTCGACATCCACAAAAACATAGCCGATTTCAGCTCTCGCGGCAGTGCAGCCGAGATATCCGCCGCGGGCATCGATATTTATTCCACCTATCTCAACGGCGGCTATGCGCTCCTTAGCGGCACATCTATGGCAACCCCTATCATCACGGGAGCAGTGGCTCTTTTGCAGGCAAAGGGCGCTCTTCGCTATAACCGACGCCTTACCCCGGATGAAATCAGACTCCTTCTCAATATATACACCGAAGACCTCTCTGGTTTTGGCAGAGATGACCGCTATGGCTACGGACTTTTCAGCTTTGGCAGGATTAGCGGCAGTGACTATGTGGATGCAGAGCGCGCGAGCAGAGCAGTGCGCGAACGCTCTGGTCTTTCACGCGCTATGGCAGAGCTTGTGGTGGCAATGCTTGTCAATTAAAATTTTTCATTGGCTCTTAATTTCCGATATTCTTTGCGCCTGAGTGCCGCTTCATAATTCTGGCGGTCTTGCTCGGTTTCGATAATCAGCTCCGGCACCTTGCTGGGTTTACCGTTTTGGTCAATTGCCACCATCACCACATAGGCAGTGTTTATAGCTTCTTTGCTGCCATCAAGATTTTCCACAAAGGTCTCCACACATATTTCCATCGAGGTTTTTCCTGCATAGGTGATATAGCCGTCGATTACCACGGTGTCGTTTGCAAAGGCAGGCTTTTTAAAGATGAGACTGTCCACAGCGGCAGTTGTCACATTCATGTTGCAATGACGCCTTGCCACTACAGCCGCCACAATGTCAATCCATTCCATGAGTCTGCCGCCAAAGAGGCGCCTGTAGCCATTGAGAGAGCTCTGAGAGAGAATCTGCACATGATGTGTGTATGAGTCGGTCACTTTTTTAGAGTTTTTCATCAATATATTTCACCCGCAATTATTTTGCCTGCAAAAAATATCCGTATTCACCAAAATCAGAAATTTTCATATTATATTAGTAGACTACCATGTCTAATTCTATTATTGGAGGTCATATTTATGAGCGATAGGGTTAATTCCTGCAATTCGAACTCAAACAGCAACCTTTGCAATGACGAAGTGTGCATCCAGACAAAAAAAGTGTATGATTCCTGCCGCGATAAAGAATGCATAGAAAATCTGAGAGTATATCTCACCGAATGCGGACAGAGTCTTGTTGACCGCTCAACAAGCATCAGATGCCGCAAGGCGGAAATCATCTGGGTTTATTCCGATGTAGAGCCTGTTGCATTCAACAGAGGCTATTATTCGGTAGACCTCAAATTTTTCTTGCGCATCACTTTAGATGTGTTCACAGGTCTTGGCAGACCTGCACAGGTTGAAGGCATAGCCACATATGATAAGAAGGTTATTCTTTTTGGCTCTGAGGGCAATGCCAAAACATTCAGCTCAAAATTCAAAGAAGATGCAGCCGATATTGGTCTGTGGCAAAAAAACAATCTTCCTGTGGCACAAATTGATGTGTGTGCCATCTTTGTTTGCTTTTTTGTGTTTTTTGCAAAAATATCTTTCAATCACTTGACATTTTTATGGATTAAGTATACAATATAGTATGTATGATTTTAATTATGGATTAATATACCCTCCCGTGAATTTAAAACGGGTGCTCAAGTATATAAGGTGGTGGTTCTTATTGTGAAGAAAACACATAAAATTCTTATAATATTTCTTGTCATAACAGCAATTGTGGCAGGTGTTATATGGTGGCAATTCGGCAATATCAAGGCAGTGTATTACTGGTGGAAATATTCCGGGGCCGACATTGACGACATGCTAAGCTCTGCGCATTCGGGCGTTGAGGATTATTTGAAGGACAATCCCCAATACAGCGTGAGACCTTCAAAACCTGTGGAAGAAGAGCTCCACAAAGATGGTGTCATAAACGATGAAGAGCTCACAAAGCTCATCACCGAGGAAACCTCGGTAAAAGAAATGTTTGGCACCGATATTGAGCTAAACGATGACAAAAAGCTTACCATTACCGAAACAGGTGAGCAGATAGATTCCGAAACTGCAATAAAACTCAAGGAAAATGCGGGAGAGAGCAGTGAAAAGCCAAAGGAAACTGTAAACAGCAATGATGCAGAAATATCGGCATGCGTAGCACAGATGTATGTGCTCAAATCTTCTTTTGTGGCTCAGCTTGAAGCTTTGTATGATCAGGCGTTTGGCGAATATAAAGCAGTGTATCATCAGCTTACTGAAGAAGAAAGAGCTGTCAAGAAAAAGAGCATAATATCTTCGCTCTATCCTAAGGCTGCGGCTTTAGAAAAGCAGTGTGACGCTCAGGTAAACGAGGTGCTTTCAAAGCTTGAGGCTTTGCTCAAAGCCTCGGGCGGCGATGTGAGCCTTGTTGGCAGAATTCGCGATTCATACAACAGTGAAAAAAGCCTAAAAAAAGCATATTATCTCAATCAAATATAGGGAGGAAAAACGATGAAAAACAAATTTTTCAAAAAGACTATCGCAGTGCTTTTGAGCATTGCAATGCTTTTACCCATGCTTCCTGTGGCATATGCCGCACAACCATCAGATTTTACCGATTTCCCTACCGGTTGGTCCAACGAGGCTATGACAGCCGCCGTTGCCAATGGTCTTTTAAACGGTAGAACAACAACCACCATTGAGCCTCAGGGTAACCTTACCCGTGCGGAAATGGCCACCATCATCAATCGTGCATTCGGCGCGGTTAAGATGGCTGATATATCAAAGTTTAATGATGTGTCGGCAGACGATTGGTTCTACACTGAGATTGCCAAAGCGGTAAATATGCAGACCTTCCAGGGTGATGCAACGGGCGTAATGCGTCCTAATGCTCCCATCACAAGAGAAGAGGTTTTTGCTGTTGTTGCAAGGGCTTTGGTGCTCGAAACCTCTGATTTTTCAGCACTTGGCAGCCACCCCGACGGCCAAAATGTTTCTGGCTGGGCAAAGCCATATGCTGCAATTCTTTCTCAGAAAAAATACATAAACGGTGATGCCAACGGAAACCTTAATCCTCACAGTAACATCACCCGCGAAGAATTTGCGCAGATTATGCACAATATTATCAAAACCTACTACACAACCCCCGGTGAATTTAAACAATCCGGTGCAGCATCAAGCCTCATTCGCACATCAGGTGTCACCCTCAGCAATGTCACCATCAATGGTGACCTCATCATTGGTGATGGTGTTGGCGCAGGCACAGTTGTGCTCAAAAATGTAATCATCAAGGGCAGACTCCTTGCCCGAGGCGGTGAAGGCTCCATCACTCTCACAAACACCAAAGTAGGCGAGGGTGTTGTTGTAAAAGATGTCAACGGTATTGTTCACTTCAACAACTATCGTGCCGAAGCTCCGTTTGTAGGTATCCGCGAAATAACCAAAGCCACATTTAAGACAAGCTCAGGCATTGCAATCGGTGGTGGCTCTTCTACATCCAAACCTGTCACTTACACTGTTACCATCAACGGTGCAGGCTATACCAATAAAACATATTCTGTAAATTCAGGCAAGAACTTCACCTTCCCCGGACCAAACGGTGCTGGCCACGATGCCTTTGCTGGCTGGGTTCTTTCCACAGATTCAGCAAACGAAAAGGTATATAAAAAAGATGACACATGCAAAATCAATGGCAATGTGACTTTTGTACCTGTTTATTATTACAATGTAGAGCACTATTTCCAGCTTGAAGCAAATTCAGATGCCTACCGACTTGATAAAAAACTTGAAAAAGCAGGCTATGCCAGAGTAGGCGAGACAGTTGTTTGCGATAACTATCTTGATGTAGCCGACTATGACGAAATCAAGTATTCTCCCAACAAGCAATACAAAACAGAGGACAGACAGGGTGAGATTTCGCAAAACACTGTCAAGACCTTTAAGCTTTACTATGATTTTAACCCCACATATGAATATAAAATAGAATACTACATTTCATCACTGAGCAATCCTCAAATTTTTGAAAAACACGACGAACTCACAAAAATCAAAAAAGATTTTGCAGGTGCACAGGTTTTTGCCGGTCAAGATGATAAAACTGTAAGAGGTTATATATTTAAAGACACTCATGCTGATAATGTCACAGAAGGTGTGGTAACAGCTGACGGCAATTTTGCGCTCAAGCTTTATTATGACAGATGCGATGTTACCATTGAGTATGTACTCGGCGATGGTAAATTCAGAGATGGAATCGCCCCTGTGACACAAGCCAAATTCGGAGCAACCATAACACTCCCGGGCGTTGGTGACATGGAAAACAGCTATGATTTGAGCAGCTGGTATTCAAATCCATCCATCGGTGGAGCAAACGAATTTGCACCACAACACGCTCTTGTTATAACTGATTATGATGACGCTTCAGGCGAGCCAAAGATCAGGCTAACCGCCGTTTGGGGCAATACAAAGTTTTATAAGGTTGTGTTCTTTAATCACCGCTATCAGGATGTTGAAACTGTAAGAGTGCCCGAAGGCGCAACTGTAGATAAAAATGTTTTCACTTCTCTTGCAGGCAATTTGCTTTCATTTGCAGGCTATGAAGAAAACAGTGACATTTCACTTTTGTATGCACAAGATCCCTATGTTCACACTGTAAATTCAGCCTGGTATTATAAACCCGATTTGAATGCTACCCCCATCAAGTGGGAAAGATTTGACAGCAACATTAAAATCACCGGCGATATTGCAGACGCCGATGACATCGTAAAAGTCAATGTAAAAATCCCCAGAATAACCATTACAGCAAGGCTCGTGCAGATGTCAAATCTGCCATATAGCTTTACAAGAGCGTATGAAGAGCAGGGTCTCACAATTGATGCAATGGGCAATTCTAAAAAGACAGGCACCAGATTGGCAGACACTATCAAGGACTTCCTCTGGGATGCTTTATACAAAGGTAGCAATGGTTATAACACCGAAGGTTATAAGCTTATAAGACAGCAAATTGAAAAGGCAGGCGACAAAGCCTTTGGCAAGCTCCGCGATAAGGGAATTCTTGATGATAACAACAAAATCCTTGACCAGAGCTTCACAGTGAAATTTGCTTCATTTATAGACCGTGACCTCAACAAGGCAAACATCAGAAAATTCATCATTGACAAAGCTAAAGACACCTTAGAGAACGATGACACTTTGCACGATGCAATCATTGACTATTTTGAGTCAATAGCCAATTCGGGTGATGGCCAGGCGATTGCTGACCTTGAAGATCTTATTGAAGGCACTGTAAAAGAAGCTCTCAGTGACGGCAATGCAGACACCACAAAGCTCGCGGAAGAAATGTGTGAAAAATTGCTTGAGGACCCGTCTGAACTGCAGACTGCAATCAAAGAAGTTTATGAAATTGATGTTGTAGTAGATAGTGCAGCGCTTGAAAAGCCTGCCAAGGACTTTATAAAAGATGAAGTAATTGATGAGCTTTATTCAAAACTTCTCACTGATGATGATTTCTTTGATGATACAGTGGGCAGTCAGGATTTTGACATTTCAATAACAGCAGCTTCCTTATCAGGCAAAAATGTTGCGGCTTGCCTTGAAGATATAGTTGTCGAAAAGATTAACTCTATCACTACAGCAGATGATCTTGCAAAGCTTGCAGGATATGCAGATTGGAATGAGTTTGTTGAAGGCAATGAAGATGCCATCTCAGATGCTATTGTAGACCAGATTAGCTCCGATGATACAGTTTATCACAAAATCGTGGAAGCCCTCACAGGCAACACTTATGATGCATCAATAGAAAATGATCCCAAAGCTGTGTTTGGCGAAGTGGTTGATAAGCTTGTTGACGATGCTATAAATAACACTGATGAAGAGGTAAAAGCCGAGGCACGCAAGCAGATTGAAAAACTCCTCGAAAAGCCAGACGGTGTGCAGGTGAGCGATACTGAGCTTTCAGACATTCAGTCGGCTCTTGCAACTGCTGAAAGAGATGATATTCTTGATGATTATCTTGCAATGGCGGTAGGCGATGACACAGACACTGTAACATTTGCAGACTATGCAAACACCAGAGAGCTTATTTCAGATGTTATAAATGAAAGACTTGCATCTTGCGAAGACCTAACTGATACAATCGAACTTCTTGGCATTGATAGTGCAGACATTCTCGACGAAGCCAAAGTTACTGCAAAGAGCATTATCGATGATAAGATAGATGAAAATAATTTCGATGGTGCATTTGTGAAGGACTATCTCAGCGATAATGCAGGCATTGATTATGATGGCAACATCGATCCCTCAGCAGATGCCCGCGAATTTATAGTTGACATAATCAAAATTAACGCACCAACAGATTTCGACGATGATTTTGCAAAAAAATTCGGATATAATTCACTCGATGATCTGCTTAAAGATGCAGTGTTGGAAATGTTCGGTTTTGTGCCCGATAACATTACCACTAAGACAACAAAACAGTTCATCACAGATATCATAGTGGATATGTTTGAAACAACAGATGCCGAGCACATTGCCAAGAGAGACAAGATGATTCACTTTGCAGTTGTTGAAATAGTAGAGCACAATCACATCGATATGCTCGATGATTATGTAGACTATGCAATAGAACACCTTGATTCACTCCCCGGTGAAAAAGAGGGCACAACCCGTCTTGATGAAACAATCGACGAAATCATTGAATCAAAATATGAAGATACCATCAACACACTCGTTGATGAGCTTGTCGATGGCGAGCAGCTCACCATTAAGCCCGATGTTAAATTTGTGCTCGAAGCGATCAATGACATGATAGATGACTATAGCTATGACGCTATCAAAGATCTCATAGTTGATCAGGGCGCTCCCGAGAGTCTGATTGAAAAAGTGTTTAAGATTTATCCCGAAGCTACTCTCAGAGCAATCTATGACAAACCCTACAATGAGGTTGTTGCGCAGATTGACCAGGGTCTCATTGACAACACTAACGGCCAGGATGCTCGCATCAACACAGGCATGACCTTTAAGGTTAACCCTGTAAAAGACATCTATGTTCCGCTTTATGACACTAACTTCAGTCGCTTTGTAGACATAGCAAAATCTAAGCTCTACTATGATCAGAACGAATATCTTCAGGAGCTTGCTACCATGACTTCGCCCGCCACATTCTTCGACGGAAACGAGGCTGATGGCTACAGACTCAAGAGCTACAGTGAATATTATGACCTTGTGCTCCGTCTTGCTATCGTTGGCGATGATGCAATCAACTGGTACACAGAAAACCTCACCGAGCAGCAGCTCGACGAGCTTGTGCTCAATTATGAAGACTTCTTCGTAGAAAAGGCAAATATGCTTGCAGATATGCTTGAGGCATATGCCGACACAGGCGACCTCCCTGACAAGCTCGACAACAATATCGTAAGCGCAATAGAGCAGAAACTCACAGAAAAATTCGGCTCCTTGCTCGATGAAGTGCTTGAATGGTACAAAACAAGTCCTCTCAATAAAGAATACGGCTCCGGTGATTATGAGTATATCCGCAAAGCTGTAAATAAAGCCTTCAATGGTATCGATATCACCACAGACGAAGCGTTTGATTTGCTCGATAAGCTTTGTAATAAAGTATCAGACAAATATGATGACTTAGACGATATTCATGACAAGATAGTGAAGATTGATGCCGACACCTACGCAGTGACCATCAAGGGCAAAACATTGACCATCAAACGCATAAATGATAACGAATTTGAAGCTACATTCAACGGTAAAGTTATCAAAGTGCTGCGCAGCTTTGATGATGGCTACGGCAACTATTGTGAAAGTTATCAGATTAATTTTGAAGGTAACTACATCGAACTCAGACGCGCTATAGAAGGTTAAGCCAAATCTTCATAAGCAGTAAAATCTAACTGTAATTTAAAAGATTAAAAGCATTTTAGTCAATAGGCAGAATTTATATTCTGCCTATTGGCATCTAGTGTGACAGAACCTGAACTTTCATTGCCTGACAACTGAAAAATTTAAAGGCTTTCAGTTTGTCGGTTTTGACGGGCGTCAGCCCGCCTTCAAGCTGCCGCACTAAGAAAGGCAAGGTGAAAAAATGAAAAAAATCATATCAATTATTCTTTGTGCATTGCTTGCTATCCCAAGCTTTACCGTTATTTTTGCAGCAGAAAATCAGGTGAGCTTTTCCGATGTTGACCCTAATTCAATTCAGGGCAAAGCTATAAGTATTCTTGCTGCTGCAGGCATAGTAAACGGTAATGGTGACGGCACCTTTGCTCCGCAAAGAGGTGTGACCAGAGCAGAGCTTTGCAAAATGATAAACAATATAAAGGGCTACACTTTGCAAGACGAAACTGCCTTTACCGATGTAACTCCCGACAAATGGTATTATACTCATGTTAAGATAGCCAAAAAAGCAGGCTATATCAACGGCTTTGAAGACGGCACCTTCCGTGGTGATTCTCCCGTGACCCGCGAACAGGCATGTGCAATCATTGTGAGGGTAGCAGGCATCTATGATCTTGGCATCCCCGTTACCATAGCTGACCCCGTGTCACCCTGGGCAGAGGGCTATGTCAAGACCATCATAGCCAACAGACTCATTTCTCTTGAAGAAGGTAACTGCTTCCGCGCTACACAGCCCATGACAAGAGGCGAACTTTCGGTTCCGCTTTCTAATTTTGTGAAAGCTCCCACTTCCACCCCAATTGGTGGAGGAGTTTCAATAGGCGGCGGTTCAGGCTCCGGTAGCAATCGCCCGGGCTCAGGCGGCGGTTCGGGCTCAGGCAGCAATCGCCCAGGCTCAGGTGGCGGTTCAGGCTCAGGCAGCAATCGCCCGGGCACAGGTAGCGGTTCAGGTTCAGGCGGCGGTTCAGGTTCAGGCACCGGCACTGGCACCGGCTCAGGCACTGGCACTGGCACTGGCTCAGGTACTGGCACTGTAACTCCCCCTGCAGATGATAACAATAAAGACAATGAAGCCGATAGCTCCGGCACCGTAACCCCCCCTGCAGATGATACCGGCAAAGACAACGAAGCCGATAGCTCCGGCACCGTAACTCCACCTGCAGATGATACCAATAAAGATAACGAAGCCGATAGCTCTGGTAATGCTGGTGATGACACTACAACTAAGCCCGAAGAGACTTTTGATGCTGCCAAGCAGGCAAAGGTTATAGCTGATTTAATCACTGCAAAAACTCAGCTTGAAAATATAATCTTTTCAATTGATGCCGAGACCGCTTCAACCATAAGAAACATAATCACAGCCACAATACAAAGCACTTTAGATGATGCTGCAAATGGTGAGTGGATATATGTTGAAGGTTATGTTAATAGTAAATATGGATCCAAAATCACCGAGGCTCGTAGCAAATATGATGCAATGACACTGGAAGCACAAGGCGATTTCATTTCCAAACTTGAGCAAGGTGTTAGTGAAAATGCCAGAAATTATCTGCTCGAAATAATGTTTGGAATAAAAAATCCCGACTCCTATCGCCCATAAATCAAACATCAAACCCAAACCTCCCCGCATACAATGTAGCGAGGAGGTTTTTTCATGAACATAGCAGCCTATTGCAGAGTGTCCACAGGTAGCACCGAGCAGCTTTCATCGCTCGAAAATCAAAAGGCTTTCTTTGAGGAATATGCCCAAAAGCTTGGGCACAACCTTGTGAAAATATATGCCGACAGGGGTATAAGCGGCAAAGCTCTCAAAAACCGCACCGAGTTTCTTAGCATGATGTCTGACGCATCACTTGGAACCTTTGACATGCTCGTTGTAAAAGACATCAGTCGTTTTGCGCGCAACACTGTTGATTTTCTCACCGGCATCCGCACCTTAAAGTCACGCGGCATTGCCGTTCGCTTTTTGTCGTGCCACATGGACACCCTCGGCGAATCCGAATTTGCCCTCACCATGTTTGCAGCCATAGCTCAGGAGGAGTCATATAACCTTTCCAAAAGAATTATATTTGGCAAAAAGGTCTCGGCCAAAAACGGAAGAACTCCGCCATATATATACGGCTATGACAAAATTGACACATTCACTCTGGCAATCAATGAAGCCGAGGCGCTCACTGTGCGCCTTATTTTTAAAGCATACACCTCTGGTGACCTTGGCATACGAAAGATTGCATCACTACTAAACTCCCGCGCCATTCCCACCAAAAAGGGAGGCCTCTGGACAGCCAAAACAGTGCGGCGCATACTCTCCAATCCAATCTATGCAGGCACTTTAGTCAACAACAAAACCCAAACACTCGACTTTCTGTCCTCCACCAGAAGGGAACTTCCGAAAAATGAACACATACATCATCAAAGAGATGAGCTTGCAATTGTGTCGACCAAATGCTTTCAAAAAGCCCAGCAAAAGCTCACCGAGAGAGCCAAAAGCTGTCACAAACAGAAGTAGTAGACCCCATCTGCCTTGCCAGCAAGGTGCTCGATGCAACCGACAACAACTGCTGTTGCTGCTGCGGAGAGATGGATGTAAGCTCAGTGCCCGAAGATGTGTGCAGAGTGTTTGATGATATTTTGGTAGACACAACCGACGGCAAGAAAGTATTTGTAACCATCGGTCTTTTTACCATTGTGCGTCTCACCCGTAAGGTAGAGCTTTGCATACCTGTTATCGATTTCTGTATTCCCTCAAATGATTGCATACAATCTGCCGACAACAACCCCTGCGATCTTTTCGACAGACTCAGCTTCCCCGTGGATGAATTTTTCCCGCCCGAAAAATGTCATTTCGATAACCTCGAGCCCACACGCAATGATTGCTGCTGCGGCTAAGAGTAAAAGGGAAATCCAAAAAAGGATTTCCCTTTTTTTTGTAGTATATATAAATATAAATAAATTGAAAGGCAGTACATATCACAATGAAGATAATAGCTATCAACGGAAGTCACAATCCCAATGGCAACTGTGCCTTCCTTATCAACACAATTCTTTCAGACCTTGCAGCCAAAGGCTGCGATACCAAGGTGCTTAGCGCTCACGAGGCCATTGCCGACTATGCTCATCCTTTTTGCGTGTCGTGTTCATCGCCTTGCTCCAAGGTATGCTATGGCCCCAAGCTCACAGCTCTTTTTGATGAGATGAAAAGTGCCGATGCCATAGTGTTTGCAAGCCCTGTATATTTTGGCACAATGAGCGCCCAGCTCAAGTGTCTGTTTGACAAAACGCGTGACCTCAGAGCCAGTAATGCCCTGCTTGGCAAGCTCGGTCTTGCAGTTGCATGCGGTGCTTCAAAATACGGGGGTCAGGAAAAGACCGTTGATGCAATCCATGACTGCATGCTCGTAGACGGCATGACCATAGTGGGTCCTTCGGCCAGCTTAGGTGCAGGGCACATGGGCGTTTGTGCTCAAAAAGATGCGCGCAATGATGAGTTTGCTATCTCCAGGGCGCATCTTGCAGCCGAGAGGCTTTTTGAAGAGCTTTCAAAGTAGCACATAGGAGGTGCCAGCAGTGAACATACGGCAAATGCGTGAGCAATATGAAAGGGAGACCCTTTCTCCCATGGCAACACTATCAGAAAAATCAAAGGGCAGGGCAGTGCATGAGGAAAAATGCCTCCTGCGCACCGACTTTGCCCGTGACCGTGACCGCATCATTCACTCCAAATCGTTTCGCAGGCTCAAGCATAAGACTCAGGTTTTCATATCGCTCGACAATGACCACTTCCGCACCAGACTCACTCACACCCTGGAGGTGTCGCAGATTGCGCGCACCATAGCCCGTGCGCTCAAGCTAAATGAGGACCTTGCCGAGGCCATTTCCATGGGACACGATCTTGGCCACACTCCGTTTGGCCACTCGGGTGAGCGTGCGCTAAACTCTCTTTCGCCCCAAGGCTTCAAGCACTATGAGCAAAGTCTCAGAGTGGTCGACATTTTAGAGCGCGGCGGCATGGGCATGAATCTTACCTATGAGGTGCGCGACGGCATAGTCAGCCACACAGGTGACAACCTTGCCCAGACCCCCGAGGGCATCATAGTTAAATTTGCCGACCGCATTGCATATATCAATCATGATATTGATGATGCAGTGAGAGCCGGGGTTATCAAAGCATCGGATATTCCATCAGAGCTTTTAGGTGCACTTGGCTCCACCAACTCTGAGAGAATCGACAATCTCATAAGTGACATGGTGTATGCAAGCCTAGATAGCGGCAAAATATCAATGACACCGCAAACCGAAAAATATATGCTCTCGCTTCGCAGCTTTATGTTTGAAAATGTATACAATGCCATGTCACAAAGAGATGCTCAATCCTACATGGTCATTGAAAAGCTCTATCAGTATTATTGCTCTCATCCCGAAAGACTTCCCGAGGAGTATAAGAATCTCCTTGAAGATTGGCACAGCGCCACTGTTGTGTGTGACTATATTGCAGGCATGACCGATAACTATTGCATAAATTTGTTTAATCAATTGTTCATGCCCATAAAGTAATATTCAAAATAGTGCACAAAATCATGGTTATTTTGTCACAGTTTGTTTTGCAATCAATAGAAAAATCCGGGCACAAAAAGGGTTTGGTCGTTTGATGTCGAATTGAGAAATAAGCGTCGAAAAGAAAGGGGGAGTCACAGTGGCAGTGTTTCCTGACTATGTAATACGAGAAATAGCCGAGAAAAATGACATATATGATATTGTGTCACAAAGTGTCACTTTAAAAAAGGCAGGCAGTTCATACATTGGCCTGTGTCCTTTTCATAATGAAAAAACTCCTTCTTTTTCAGTTTCGCCAAGGCGAGGCATATTCAAATGCTTTGGTTGCGGCGAGGGCGGCGATGTGATAGGTTTTGTGATGAAAAACGAAAATCTGTCATTTGTAGAAGCTGTCACCAAGCTTGCGGGAAGGGCAGGCATCCAACTGCCGCAAACTCAAAGCTTTGATTCTCATAAGGCTGCAAAGCGCAAAGAAAAAGCCGACCTTCTTCATGCTATCAATCGTGATGCCGCTGAGTTTTTTTACAGCAATGTCAAGTCAAACCCTCAGATAATAGACTATTTCAAAAAGCGCCAGATTTCGGGTTCGGTTGTCAAGGCTTTCTGGCTTGGATATGCACCCGATTCGTGGACAAGCCTCTTTGATTATCTCAAATCCAAGGGCTACACCGAGGGTGACATATATGATGCAGGTCTTGTGCAGAGGCATGAGTCAGGCAGATATTATGACTTTTTCCGCAATCGTCTCACCATAACGATTTTCGATGTCAATTCTAATGTAATAGGCTTTAGTGCCAGAGTTCTGGACAATAGCCTTCCAAAATACATCAACACCCGCGAGACTGTAGTTTTCAGCAAACAAAAAAATCTTTATGCTCTCAACATTGCCCGCAAATCAAAAAAGAATTTCTGCATTTTGTGTGAGGGTTGCATGGATGCCATCGCTCTCATAAGCTATGGCTACACTAACACCGTAGCGCCTCTGGGCACTTCTTTTACCGAAGAGCAGGCAAAACAGCTTTCGCGCTATTTTGAAGAGGTGGTCATCTGTTTTGACAGTGACTCGGCAGGCCGTAAGGCTACGGGCCGCGCCATTTCCATTCTCAGGGCTTTTCCAAATCTGAAGATATCGGTGCTCAATCTTAAAGCGCGCAAAGACCCTGATGAATTCATCAAGGAATACGGCATTGACAGCTTTAATTCCCTCCTTGCCTCGCGCAAGAGTGACATGGAGTATTTAATAGAATATTTTGGGGAACAATACAATCTGAAGCTTTCCGACGGAAAGCTCAGCTTTATATCAGCTATGGCAGACTACTTAAGGCTTTTGCCGTCGTCGGTGGAGCTTGATGTGTATGCTAACATCATTTCTGAAAAGACAGGTGTTCAGGCATCGTCTATAATAGCTCAAGCAGGTCTCAAAAAGGCGGAGTCTACCGCAAACGGTGTGCTTAATGCTGATGTGATAAATGTGGTCAACAAAGGCTCTGTTCCTACTGATGACCGCGAATATCTGGAAAAGACAAGAGCACTGCTTTTGAGCACACTTTTTTATGATGTCAGGCTATATGCAAAATATCGTGACCGAATAGGTGAGGATATGTTTGAAAATCAGATTCATCGGCGCATTTTTGGCTATATAAAAGAATGTTTTGAAAATGGTGACACTGTGTCACAATCTACCTTGCTTTCAAAGTTTGACACCAAGGAAGATGTCAACACAGCATCGGGAATTTTGGCACTCGATGTCCAGTCAGACGATACCGACAGGGCTGTGAGTGATTATATAAATCAGATAAATCAAAAAGCAGGCGCCGAAAGGGCCATGCGGCTCTTGCAAGAGGGAGCAATTTCGCTTGAAGAGTTTAATGCAATTATTAACAAACG
>JAFVSB010000026.1 GCA_017503945.1 Clostridia bacterium | reverse complement strand
GGCAATGGGAATCGTATAAAGAGAAATAACACTATAAGAGAGCAATGAATAAATTATCCGATGCGAGTTACACGGTATTATAAACTACAATTTATCGAATTGTTTTGTGTCGACATCTAAATCGGTGCAACTTGCCAAAACAAAAATCCTGTCGAAAGATAGGATTTTTTGTTTTGTATTATTCATTTTTTATTATTCAATATTCATCATTCATTAGGGTCGACAGGATTTTTTAATGAATAATGAATGATGAAGACGCTACGCTGATCAATAATTAATAATTATGGTAGCTTTGCTTACGCAAAACCTATTTTTACTACAAACGCTTGACATTTGTTTTAAGATTTGATATATTGTCAGTGACAGATGTGTCCGATGTTACAGACTGCTGTTACACAAGAAGGCTTTTCCACAACCTTAAAGGCATCGGTTTTGATGACCTCGGTGGAGGAGCTTTTTTATTTTCTAAAATCGGTGTCATCTAAACCATTTGGCTCTTTCAAAAAATCCTTGGACTTTTGTCTGAGCATCGGCGAAGAACCTCAAAACCGTATTTCTCGTTGCAAAGCATTGAATTTCTTGAACAGTTGTGATATAATATATTTGTAAAAAAGCCTATAAAACTACAAAATTAGAACATGTTTTCGTAAAAAAGTCTTTATTTTAAATTGAACGAATTTGAATTGTTGTGTATAATTAAGTATACTATTGTATCATACTGGGCGCATGGTCTTATCAGCCTTTCGCACATGTGATTTATGCTATAAAACGGCAGATTTTATTTCGACATATTTAGGCAAATAACACAAAAAGTTTTAATATAGAAACAAAAAATTCGCGAAAAGGGGTAGGCTATAATGAAAAGACCGGATATCACAGCAATTCTCCTGCATTTGGGACCAAACAACTGGCGCAAAAAAGGCAGCTCATACGACTGGTACATAGACGAAGAAGATTTTGTATATCATGAAGAAATGGTTTGTGACAAAGAAGTGTGGACCAAAATCACAAACCAGCTTCCCGAATGGGGCTACAACACCGTGCTTATCGATGTTTCCGATGGTGTTGTGTATGATCGTCACCCCGAACTCGCCATAAAGGGCTCATGGAGCAAAGAAGAGCTCAGAGCTGAGCTTGACCGCTTGCGTTCAATAGGGCTCACTCCTATTCCAAAATGTAACTTCTCGTGCGGTCACAATGCATGGCTCAAAGACTATGCATACATGGTGGGCACTCCCACATACAACGAGGTGTGCACCGATGTCATAGAAGAGCTCATCGAATTGTTTGACACTCCCGAATTTTTCCACCTGGGTCTCGAAGAAGAAAATGCCAAATCGCTTGTGGGCGAGAACTATCCTGTTTTGGTTATACGCTCGCCAAAGAAAAAATGTGAAGATTCTCTTGTTCTTTTCAATGTGTGCCGCGCTCACGGTGTTCGCCCCTGGATATGGGCAGGTGCCGAAGATGTTCAGGCATTTGGTTCTGAAGAGATGTTCCGCAAATATGTGGGCACCGATGTGCTGCTCTCGACCTGGCATTATCACTGGCTCCGCTATAATAAGCACATGAGAGAAAAATATTCTGTTGTTGACTACGCTTGCAAATTTGAAGAATGGGGATATGAGCAAATTCCTGCAAGCTCATCGTTTTTCTGGCACCTCAGTCACAAAGACACTGTACGCTTCGCCAAAAACTATATCTCACCAAAAAGCCTCAAAGGCCATATATCGGCTCCATGGATGCTCACCACACAAAGAAAATATTACACCATTTTAAATGATGCATTCACCTTGTCAAATGCCATCAATGATGTTTACAACGAAGAACTCGACTGGGAGCTGTAAAAATTTTTGAAAAAGGCGTGAACGAGTATGATAAAATCAGCATCACTGACACTTGCACTTGTTATGATTTTTACATTGTGTTTCCCCGCATTTGGCGCATATGCATCGCAAGATGGCGCAAATGCAGCCCCCGTGATTTTACAAGACAACATAACCGATGTGGACACGATAATAGCTCGATGGAAAAAATCCTTGGTTGGTGATGAATCCAACGATACGAGCAAGGCTCATGTAGAGTCCTACATAAACGCTATTGACACGGCTTGCAAAAGTGCATTTGACACCATGAGCACTGCCGATGGCACCTCTCCCTGGAAAGGCTCGCTCACAGCATCGGCTCACCTGACACACTGCTTCGAGCAGACAGAACGAATGGCAAAAGGTTATACCGCAAAAGGCTCAGCCTACTATAATAATAAAGAAGTTCTTGCATCAATCGAATATGCACTCGGCTGGCTTTTTGAAAAATATTACTTCCCTGAGATGGCAACCATCAATGACGGCAACGACTATCACTGGTCGGTGAGTGCATCCACAGGCTTCACAGGCAAGAATGATTGGTATGATTGGTTCATAGCAAGCTCGCGTTCTTTGATAAACACCCTTATTCTTCTTGAAAATGACCTCGATGCTGACCTCAAAGAAAGCGGACTGAAAGTAATTGAGTCTTTCGTTCCTGATCTTGATAATCCCTTAGCCACTTCTTTGTATGCAGAACGCGGTTCCAATTCCATCTATTATATGAAGATAAGAATTGGCACCACACTTCTCAGAGGTGACACAACCAAGCTCAAAGCATTTTTGAAAAATCTCGAACCTGAGTTTACTTATGTAACAGGAGCTGGTCAAGGCTTCCATGCCGACGGCACCTACCTCTATCACACAAAGCATTTTCTCAATGGCACCTACGGCTCAGAGCATTTTGAAATGCTTCCCGAAATTGCCGCACTTGTAAGAAACACCGAGTTTGCATTTAACCCCAAGCTTGTTGCACAGCTCTTTGAAATATACCGCAATGCATTTGAGCCTCTTATTTATGGTGAAAATGTGATACCCATGGCAACCGGAAGAGCGCCTTACGGCTCGGTAGCCACTTCGGCGGCAAAGAGAATCATGAAAGCTTCGCTCAGCATGATCACCTTGTTTGAAAATAATGCACAGTACAGCGATGAATGTGCACAGACCAAAATAAGAATCAAAGAATATTATTCTAACCCCACAAATCTGGGCACCTTGACCATTGAACTCGCTGAGCAGGCGTATGCCATAGTAAATGATGCGTCTATATCAGATGCCGCTCACTACCGCGCCACCAAAATCTACCCCGATGGTGACAAAGCCGTGCATCATACCGATTCGTTCATGACGGCGATTTCAATGTCATCATCAAGAACATATAATTATGAAAGCCTGCACGATGGCTACACAAAGGGCTGGTATATGGGCGACGGCATGCAATACACCTATATGGAAGGTGACACCCAATATGATGCCAACTGGTTCAAGGGCTCCGATCCCTACAAACGCCCCGGCACCACTGTTGATACACAACCCAGGGCTGATGCAAGAGTAAAACAAGGCGATGAATACCTCAGCAGCAAAGATTTTGTGGGCGGTGTATCACTTGGCAACACAGGCGTAGCTGCCATGGATCTGGAATCCTATCATAATGACAAAGAGGGTACATCAGCTCCTGTGCACTCCTCTACACTCACTGCCAAAAAATCATGGTTTATGTTTGATGATGAGGTGGTTTCCCTCGGCGCTGACATCCGTGCCAAAGATGGCTTTGAGGTGCTCACCGTTGTAGATAACAGAAACCTTCCAAATGAAGACATATATGTTAATGGCACTTTGGCCGACATAACTAATCATATATCTGTAGCGCATCTCAATTATGGAAATAAGATTGGCTATGTATTTCCCAACACCCAAAATGTCACATTGGGAGCAACCGGATCATATGTCGAATCATGGATAAGCCACGGCACAAACCCGAGCGGTGCAGCTTATGCATACATCACTCTTCCTTGCACCACAAGTGCTGAGACCGCAGCTTATGCCAATGCGCCTGATGCAACTATCCTTAGCAACACATCTTCGGTTCAGGCTGTAAAAGACAATTCTACCAACACCACAGGCTATGTTTTCTGGGAAGCTGCAACCTTTGACGGCATCAGCGCAGCCAACCCCTGCACAGTTGTTAAAAAAGTAGAAAACGGTCTTGTGACAATGGCAGTTTCAGATCCTACTCACAAGCTCAGCAGCATCACTCTTACTCTCAATGGCACTGTTGCAACTTTGGGAGGCGCTCCTGCAAATGTTACCTTTAAAGAAGCAAACGGCAACACGGTTATCACCATCAACTCTTCTGACTGTTCGGGCGAAGGCTATGAGTTTTCATACCGCGTACCATCGGAAGCTTATGTGGAAATTATTGAACTTTCTTTGCAGGGTGACAACATCATTGCAGACTTCACCGTAGGCAACCATTCCTCAGCCGATGCTGCAAATCTTGCAACATATTTGGCGCTTTATGATTCCGAAGGAAAGCTCACATCTGTCACCGTTAAAACTGTAGCGGTGAGTGCCAAAGGCACAATCCGAGCCTCTCTCTTACTTCCAAAGCAGGGCGCTTGCACTGCAAAGGCATTTGTGTGGGAGGGCGGCGAGTCGCTTGATGGCACCACAAAGATGTCATTTTGAGATTCTTCGCTGACGCTCAGAATGACAAAAAGAGAAAATGTTAGAATGACAAGATAACAGAAGCGGTTTTCGATAATTCACCTTGTCAAAACCCGCAACGATGCTTGCGTTAATCGCTCCAATTAACCTTGTTAAAAAGGAGAAAAAAATGATTAAAATCAAAAAAATTGTATCACTGATGATGTCGGTTCTGCTTGTAGCCTCTTCTATAGCAGCTCCTTCATTTGCAGCAGACGGCGAGTCCGCCCGTCTGATACCCGGTACCAGCTCTATTGCAGACCATGAAAACGGTGAGTATGCTTATATGGAAGCAGCAGACACACTTTCAGGCAGCGCACTTCGTATAGCGGGTTCTCCATCATCTGACTTTGCCTTTGCAACCAAATACATCAAATACCCCACTCCACAAGACTGGTCACACTATAACTATTTGAATCTGGTGATTAAAAACGCCGGCACAACAGCGGCTAAGGTTTTTGCTTTTCTGGATCTCTCAGATAGAAGCGCAATTACTGGTGCAGACGGTACGATGTATTACAAATCATTCACGCCAACCGGTAGTGACTGGAATTTGATTAGTTTTCCCCTGGATGATTTTTCAAAAGTCGGCGGTCCCACTGGAAGAAGTGAAATTACAGGCTTCTGCTTTGCTCAGAACCTGAATGGCGACGCTTACCTTGATGCTGTGTGGCTCTCTGAAGAACAAGTTACACCAACAGTGCTGGAATCAACATCAGAGCCTGATGTCTCCGATGGAGTAATTGCTGATTCACCAGCTTTCACATTCACCTACAGCAACGACCTTGCTCCGCAGGATAAGCAGAACGCTGAGATTTCATTCACAGATGGCTCAGGTGCTCCTGTTGAATATGATGTGACCTATTCAGGCAACACACTCACTGTAGAGCCCAAAGGTGACCTTGAACTTGGCGAATCATATTCACTCAGCATTTCCGGTGTTAGGGACTGCTTTGGCATTAAGCTTGCAAACATAACCAACAAGTTCAACCCCGGAACCGACGAAGTAGTTCCATCTGATGATTTTGACACAATAACAGCTCGCTGGAAAAAATCGCTCGTGGGCGATGACTCCTTAAGCGCTGCCGTTCCGCAAAATTATTTAAATGCCATTAAAACAGCTGCCAATACCGCTTCTGGAAATGTAAGTACTACTGCTACTTTCACCTTACTCGACAATTTCAGACCTTACTTTGAAAATTTAGAAAAAATGGCAATAGGATATGCCACTGAAGGCGTGGAACTTGATGATCGTGAAGCCTTTTTTGAAAAAATAGAAGCAGCACTTGCACATGCACTCACGAAATACTGCAGAGGCACGGACCTGGGAGGCAACAACTGGTATAACTACATGGTAGGAGCGCCGCGTGCTCTGATAAACATACTCATTATTCTTGAGGACGAACTTGATCCGGCAATCATGGAAGATGCTCTGGATGCAATTGAGTTTGTCGTTCCCGATGTGGATAAGCCCTCAGCTGCTTCAATGTATGCAGAGCGCGGTTCCAACTGCCTGTATTATGCAAAGATAAGAATTGGCACCACACTTCTCAGACATGACGCAGAAACGTTTGCAAAATTCTTGGCATATTTCCAAAACGAGTGTAATTATGCCGACACACAGCTCGATGAAGATCGCACAAGAAGACCGCAGCAGGGCTTTTATCCTGACGGCACCTACCTCTATCACACAAGGCATTTTCTCAATGGCACCTATGGTGCGGAACATTTTGAAATGCTGCCCGAAATTGCCGCAATTTTGAAAGACACTGATTATGAAATCGACTCTGACGAGACCGAGAACATTCTTGAAATATACCACAATGGCTTTGAGCCTTTCATTTATGATGGCACGATAACACCCATGGTGACCGGAAGAGCGCCTTATGATGCTTCATATGATTCAATAATGCCGAGAATCATGAAAACCTTGGTCAACATGATCACATTGTTTGACGGCGAAGAACAGTATAGTGAAGAATGTGCACAGCTCAAACAAAAAATCAAACAATATTATAGTGCCAACACTGCAGATCTTAATGCATTACCCATTGAGCTCTATGCAAAGGCATATGCCATAGTAAATGACAATAGCATATCTGCTCCCGCTACCTACACCAACACCAAAATCTATAACTTCGGTGACAAAGCCGTGCATCATACCGATTCGTTTATGGCGGCAATTTCAATGTCATCATCAAGAGTATATAATTACGAAAGTCTTCACGATGGCTACACAAAGGGTTGGTATATGGGCGACGGCATGCAATACATCTACATGGATGGCGACACCCAATATAATAAAGCTTGGTTTAGAGGCTCCGACCCCTACAAACGCCCCGGCACCACAGTTGACACACAAGAGAGGGTTGCCGCAAAAATTGCGCAGGGCAAAGAATACCTCAGCAGCAAAGACTTTGTGGGCGGTGTAGCGCTTGGCAACACAGGCGTGGCTGCAATGGATCTGGAATCTTATCACAAGAATGATGGTGATGATAGTGATGTTAAAACATCGGGTTCTGTTGCCGGCGATTCACCTAATCACACTTCTACGCTCACTGCAAAAAAATCATGGTTTATGTTTGATGATGAGATAGTTTCTATGGGTACTGACATTACTGCCAATGATGGCTATGAGGTGCTCACTGTTCTGGATAACCGCTACCTGCCGGACAATGACATATATGTTAAAGGCACCTTGCGCGACCCATCCACCCAGCGCACCTATAGCTCTGTAGAACATCTTAATTATGGAAACAAGATTGGTTATGTATTTCCTGTCTACAAAGAATCGGTCACAGTGAAAGCAAACGGATCATATGTGGAAACCTGGTTAAGCCATGGCACAAATCCAAGCAACATAAGCTATGAATACATTACTCTTCCTTGCAAGACAAATGAAGAGACTATAGCATATGCCGAAGATCCTGATGTCCAGGTTCTTAGTAACACTTCTTCGGTTCAGGCTGTAAAAGATAATTCCACCAACACCACAGGTTATGTTTTCTGGCAAGCTGCAACCCTTGACGGCATCAGTGCAGCCAACCCCTGCACAGTTGTTAAAAAAGTAGAAAACGATCTTGTGACAATGGCAGTTTCTGATCCTACTCACAAGCTTGCAACTATCACTCTTACTCTCAATGACACCGATGCAGTTTTGGTGGGCACACCTGAAAATGTTACCTTTGAACAAACAGGTGGCAACACAGTTATCACCATTGAACCTTCTGACTTTTCCGGTCAAGGCTATGAATTTTCATTCCGCGTGCCGACCAGAGCCTATGTAAAAAGCGTTGAGCTCACCACGCAAGGAAGTGACTTCAGTGCAGATTTCACCATAGCAAATCCTTTGACCACCCCTGCAAATCTCACGGTTTATCTGGCGATTTATGACTCTAAAGAAGAAAAGCTCTTAAATGTCATCTCCAAGGATGTACCAGTGGCAACAGAAGTATCAGACACCATCTCGCTGCCTAAGCAGACGGATTGCGTTGCAAAGCTGTTTGTGTGGGAAGGGTATGTGCCGCTTGACCGCCCCACAACACTGACAAATTAAGTGAAGCATTAGCGAAAGTGAAGAGTCTCACCACTGAGATTCTTCGCTGACGCTCAGAATGACCAATGGGTCAACCAAGAGCACAACAAATCTCGGCAAACACTGCACAGCAGTGAATGCTGATTAAATATATATACATACAATTCTAACAGGAGGGATGTAAACTATGAAATTCAAAAAGAATTTACTTTGCCTCATACTCTGCTGTTGCATGCTCACATCGACAATTTCGATGACAGCATCAGCCGGCTGGGATGGTTATGTGGCAACAAAGGCTGACAGTTCTTTTACAGTTGTCAGCATGAATGGGTTTTCCACCATCGCAAATGCAGGAGGTGCTCCTGACTACACTCTGAGAAGAACATCAGGCTACACTGCGAGATGGGACAATCAGGAAGTAAACAGAACAGTCCGCTTTAAAGAGAACATCAGACGTGACTGGACCAGTTTCTCACAGATGGAATTCTGGTGCTATTCAGCAAAAGCTACCAATGCTACAATCCAGTTGGTTGTTGACTGTACTCAGCAGACAACCGAAGGTATTGCATACTACACAACAACCTTCAAAGTAGATTGGGAAGGCTGGAAGAAAATGACATTCCCGCTTGCAAACCTGGGCGGTGCCCGTGGTGCCAAGTGGTCAATGGTTGAAGGCTTCCGTTTCACTAACAGCTGGGGTACACTCGTAGCCGTTCCCGGTACCTCACTGTGGTTTGACGACATTGTGCTCAGAAGCAAGAGCACCTCAATTCCCGGATCAGTTTCCGACAACTACCCCATGGACGATGTTGTTATCTATGAAGAATTAATACCCAATGCATACACCTTGCATGATGGTACCGAACAGATGCTCATCGGTGAAGAGCAGGTGGCACTCAATGCCAAATCCGAGCTCAAAGACGGCACACTCTATTGCTCACCTGAGTTCTTCACAAAGCTCAAAGGTGTGAGCATAAGCGCTGCAGCTGATAAGGTTACTTTGGCCAGCAACGCTGCCACCATCGAAGTAGGTCTCGACGGCACATGCACTGTAAACGGTGAAGCTACTAACCTTTTAGGCACTGCGTACCAGGGTGAAACCACAATTATGGTTCCCGCAGCACACCTTGCCACACTCCTCGGCTTTGAAGTTGTAGCCGATGGCAAATTGGTAGTAGTGGGCGAAGGCATAGGCGAATTTGCAACCAACAAAAACCTTCGCAAAATCGCTGCTTACCTCACCTGCCTCAAAGAGATTGACACTACAAAATTAACAGCAGATGATTTCAAAGTGCTCAAAGATAACTGGCGCAGAGACCTCATTGGCGAGGGTACTCCCGACATGAGCAACGCAACTGTAAAAGCCGCTGTTGAAGCAATCAACACTGCAGCTCAGATCAAAGTTGACGCCATGAACACTACCGATCCCACAAAGCAGCTTTGGGGTAATGTAATGCAGACCACAGCTCACATGACTTCTCAGTTTGAAGGTCTCAGAACTATGGCTCTTGCATATGCAACTCCCGGCACTGCACTCTACCAGGATGCTGAGCTCCTCGAGAAAATCCTCTATGGTCTTGATTGGAACTATGAAAACATTTATGGTAAAGACGAAATGAAAAACGAGGGCTGGAGAGACTACACCCTTCACGACTGGTATGACTGGCAGATAGCTTCTCCAAGAGCTCTTGTCGACACTCTCATACTTCTTGAAGATAAGGTTGGACAGGAAAGACTCAACAACTACATTGAAGTTTTGAGATTCTTTGTTCGCAAAGTTACAGACTACGGTTCAAACAGACTCTACTTTGCTAAAATTATTATAGGCTACAGTGCACTCGCAAATGATGGTGCCAAGATAGTAGAATCAATTTTTAGATCCGATGAAACTATGGCTGAGGTAGAAGGTAACGATGGACAGGGCTTCCACGAAGACGGTACCTACATCTACCACACACGCCACTTCATGAACGGTGCCTACGGTCTCGACCAGTTCGAGCTTGTGGCTAACCTCATAAAGCTTCTTGAGGGCACACCTTTTGAACTTACCAATCCTGATCGTGAAAACATGGTTGGCTGGGCTTACAGTTCATTTATGCCCATCTCCTACAAAGGTACTCTCATGATGATGACACAGGGTAGAGGTGTTACCAATGGTGTGTCAGCAGGTCATCGTACACTTAAAGTATACCTCGACCTTCTTGACCTTGCCAAACCCGAGGAACTCCCCGATCTCAAAGAGAATATAAAGAGAACTGCTAATGAACTCGGCCTTGATGCAGTATATGCAAAACTGAGCCTCAATGACATTCTCAAGCTTCAGTCAGTAATGAATGATACTTCAGTTTCTGGCGACAGCGTATATGAACTCAGTAAGGTATACAACGAAGGTGACAGAGCAGTTCACCACAAAGATAGCTTCACAGCAGGTGTTGCTATGTCATCATCAAGAGTATTCAACTATGAATCCATCAACTCCGAAAACATGGAAGGCTGGTACATGGGTGACGGTATGCTCTATGTATACACCGATGAAAACACCCAGTATACTTCCGACTGGTACAGAAATGTAAACAAATACAGAATGCCCGGTACCACAGTTGACACTCAGGAAAGAAGAGTTGCTGCCATCAAGCAGGGTAATGAATACCTCAGCAGCAAGGATTTTGTTGGCGGTGCAACACTTGAAGATAAATACCTCACAGCTGCAATGGACCTCGAATCATTCCACAATGACATACTTGGCTATGTTACCGACACAGGCAACGGTGCCGATCAGCCCGTGCACGATTGCTCACTCACAGCAAAGAAATCATGGTTCATGTTTGATGACGAAATCGTTGCTCTTGGCGCAGATGTCAAAGCAGATGACGGCTTCAATGTACACACTATAGTAGACAACAGACTGTCTGAAAGCAACACACTCGTATCAAAGGCTGAAGTTAGTCCTTATGATATTGTAGATTATGAAGTAAGCATTGTTGAACAGGCTGAAAATCCACCCGAGCACATGTTCGACGACAAGCTCTACACCCGTTATTCTGCTCAGGGCGAAATGTGGTTTAAAGTCGACCTTGGCGAAGTAAAAGATCTTGGCTTTGTTGTAATGTCATTCTATCAGGGCGGCACCCGTGTTACATTCTTCGACATCGAAGTTTCTGAAGATGGCCAAACATGGACAAAGTTCTTTGAAGGCGGTTCAAGCGGAACCACATCCGATCTTGAAATATTCCCCACAGGCGGAGTTAAAGCTCGCTACATCAGAGTTTTAGGTCATGGTAACGCTAACACTGCATGGGTTTCCGTAAGTGAATTCAAAGCTTATCCTCCCACTGCATCAGGCAAGCTCGTAATTGAAAATGACGCTTACATCGGTGCAGACACCCTTTTGGTAAACGGTGTTGACACTCAGATTGCCGATAGCGAAGACAAACTCTACGAAAATGTAAGCTATGCTCACCTTGCAAAATTTGGTGGCTACTACTTCCCCAACAAAGAAAACTTAAGCGTTAGAAGAACCATGGGCGCCGTAAGCTACTCTGAAATGTGGATTGACCACGGTGTAAGCCCTGCTGGCGAAGACTATGCTTATGTTCTCCTCCCGGGCATGACACCTGCCGAGACCCAGAGCTACAGCTCCAATCCTAAGGTTGAAATCCTTTCAAACACAGGCGCTCTTCAGGCTGTTTACAGCAAGAGCACAGGCGTGTATGGAATGGTATTCTGGGCTAAGGGCAGCATCGCTGGTGTGAGTGTAGATGCTCCTCTCGTAGTGATGATGAAAAAAGAAGGCAACAAGATCAAAATGACAGCCTCCGATCCTACCCACAAGCTCACCACTGCTAAGATTACTCTCGACAATGAAATTGCACAGCTCACAGGCGACAGCCGCTATGTAACTGCTGAGGGTAACACCATCACCTTGAATCTTAAAGGTAGCAAGGGTAAGACCTTCGCATTTGAATGTGAAGTAAAATAAGTTTAAAATAATTTAATATCAAGAGGAGCGATTGAAGCTCTTGTGCGTCAATCGCTCCGGTTAACCTTGTTAAAAAGGAGGATAAAATGATTAACATCAAAAAAATTGTATCACTGTTGATGTCGGTTCTGCTTGTAGCCGCTTCTATAGCAGCTCCTTCATTTGCAGCAGACGGCGATTCCGCCCGTCTGATGCCTGGTACCACCTCTATTGCAGACCATGTAAACGGTACATATGCCTATATGGAAGCAGCAGACACACTTTCAGGCACCGCACTTCGTATAGCGGGTAGTAAATTATCTAACTTTAACTATGCAACCGGATACATTAAATATTCCACACCCCAAGACTGGTCACACTATAACTATTTGAATATGGTGATTAAAAACGTCACTTCAGCACAGGGTCAGGTTCTTGCTTTTCTGGATCTCTCAGATAGAAACGCAATTACTGATGCAACCGGTACGATGTATTACAAATCATTCAAACCAACAGGCACTGACTGGAATTTGATTAGTTTTCCCTTGGATAATTTTACAGGAATCGGCAGTCCCACTGGAAGAAATGCAATTAGAGGCTTCTGCTTTGCTCAAAACCTATCTGCCGACGTCTACCTTGATGCTGTATGGCTCTCTGAAGAACAAGTTACACCAACAGCGCAGCTGTCAGCGTCGGTGCCTGATGGCTTTGATGAAGTAATTGCTGATTCAGCAGAATTTGTATTTACCTACAGCAATGACCTCGCTCCGCAGGATAAGCAGAACGCTGAGATTTCATTCACAGATGACTCAGGTGCTCCTGTTGAATGTGAGGCAATCTATTCAGGCAACACACTCACAATAGAGCCCATAAATGGCCTTGAATTTGGTGAATCATATTCACTCAGCATTTCAGGAGTCAGGGACTGCTACGGCCTTAAGCTTGCAAAAACAACCACAAACTTCTCCACATTACAAAGAGGCATGACTGCTTCCAAGCCCATTCTTTGCAATGATAGAGGCGTTGAATTCACTGAGCTGCCATTCGACGGCACAATCACTGCTAAAGCCAATGCTCATAACATCTCTGCAGATTCAGCTTCTGCAACACTTGTGATTGCCAGCTATGATGCAGACGGCAAGATGATTGCTTCAGAAATGGCAACTGATTCCATCGAGCTTGCTCCTTCACAGTCCGGCGAGCTCACAGCCGCAATCGAATCTGATGACTACACAGGCAAAACTGTGCGCGCTTTTGTGGTAGACTCACTTTCTTCCAGAAATATTCTCACAACTGACTACCCAACCCTGCCTGCAGAAGCTCCTGCAGAGCCCGGCGAAGTTAAAGAGGGTCCAACCGATGAGCTCACACAAGTGTCATTTGACTTTGCAGATGATGTTGCATCCGTTGAAGCTACTCTCAACGGCGGCATGGACAGAACTCTGCTCATGAGCGTTTTCAAAGGTAGCGAGCTTATTCACATCTCCCCCTTGCACAACACAGCCGACGGCAAAGTGAGTGCAAGCTACAAGATGACCGAAGCTGATGCTACCGGCAAGTACACCTTCGAGCTTAAAGGCAGAAACATTAAAAACACTCTCACAAATGTATACACCCACTATGTTGCAGAAGATGAGACAACAATACTTACCGCCGCTAATTCACTTAGCAGTGCTGATGTAGATTTCATCAAAACCTACGGTGCAGGCTTCCAGCTTACCGAAGCAGAGCTTGCAAACGATACTTTCGTGCTTATGCTGACGGAATCACTTGCATATAACAAGCCATATGCTGATTTTGAAGATGTAAAAGCTTTTGCTAAAGAAGCTTCAAAAGTTTGTGCTAAGGTTAACTCTCAGACATGGGATACTCTTGCCGACTTTGTTTTAGCAAACGAAGATATCCTCATTGGCAGCAATGACATAAGCGACTTTAAAGATCTGTCTGTAACAAATCGTAACAAAGTATGCTACTCTATTAAGCCCTTGAGCTTTACAAGCCTTAAAAACTTATATAATAAGCTCACTGCAGCTACCGACGCATACTTCGAAAGCCTTGAAGATGCCAAAAAAGATTCCAAACCTTCTTCAGGCAAAGGTGGCGGTGGCGGTTTCTCAATGGGCTCTACACCTGTAGTGATTACTCCTCCCACAACCGTAACACCTGTAACACCCGTAACACCTGCTCCCAGTGCTGATGCATTTGATGATCTTGCAGATTTTGCCTGGGCATCACAGAGCATTGCAAACCTTCTTGACAAGGGCATCGTAAGCCAGGCAGCTGACAGCAAATTCCGTCCTGCAGACCGCATCACCCGTGCAGAATTTGTGAAGCTCGTGGTAAGCGCTCTCTATGATGTAGCAGAAGTAGCCGATGGCGATTTTGCCGATGTAAGCAAAGATGAATGGTGCTACAACTACATTGCAATTGCTGCAAAACACGGCCTTGTAAACGGTCGCGAAGATGGCACCTTTGGCAAAAACGATTTTATCACCCGTCAGGAAATGGCAGCTGTTATCCACAGAGCCCTCCTTGACTGCAATCTTGAAATTGCAGCAGGCACCACCGAATACACCTACGGTGACGATGCCGCTATTGCAGACTATGCAAAAGATGCTGTATATGCACTTTATCACACCGGCATAATGTCGGGCATGGCAGAAGGCAGCTTTGCACCTGCAGACAACGCAAACAGAGCACAGGCAGCCTGTGTAATTGATAGAATCTTGAAAGGAGCACACAATGAATAAGAAAATCATATCTTTAGTTTTAATTTTGAGTCTGGTTGTGTCTTTGTGTCCTTTCAGCGCATTTGCATCAGTTTCTACTCCCGATGCTCTCCAGGCATTTGGCGTAGCTACCGACGCAGAAGCAACAGCAGACAAAATAACCCGCAGCGCATTTGTCACCATGGCAGTGCGCATGAGCGGTGTTAACATGAATCTCTATGCCGGTGAAATAGTTGATTATCCCTTCACCGATGTTTCTGCCTCCGCTGCAGAATATCCTTACATCAAAGCCGCATATGACATGGGCCTTGTAAGCGGAAACGGCAGCGGCATCTTTGGCGGCAATGATCAGGTTACATTGCATCAGGCAGCAAAGATTCTTGTAACTCTGCTTGGATACAAAGAAAAAGCCGAAGCTCTCGGCGGCTACCCCTATGGCTACATGAATGTGGCTAATGAAAAAGATTTGTTCGACAACATGGCAGATCTTGACGCAGCAGCGCCTCTTAGCGCTGATGCAGCTCGTGAGCTCATTTTGAACGCTCTCGAATCCACTTTTGTTTCACTCTCATCAATCGGTGCCGACACCAAATATGACGAAAGTGACAACATGTATATGTCCAAAATGCTTGGCATCTACAAAATCACAGGTGTGCTCGAACAAAATGAATACACCTCAGTTTATGGCAAAAGCTCACTTGGCGAAAATGAAATTCAGATTGGCTCTGTTGTGCTCAATGCAGGCGACACCAACGCCGCTGACCTCATTGGCTGCTATGTAGACTGCTATTTTAAAGAAGAGTCAGGCAAAGAGCAGGTTGTGTATATTGAAGCTAATGAAGAAAACAACTCTCTCACCCTCACATCTCGCGAGATAGAAAAAGCTGCATCTTCTGTTACTGAGCTTCATTACTATAATGGCGATGAAGACCTCAAAGTAAAAATCAGCTCCGATGCCTTTTTAATCAAAAACGGCAATCAGGCTACATTAAACCTTGATAACTTGTGCCCTGCAAATGGTGAAGTTACTCTCATCAGCAATGATGGCGACAAGGTATATGATGTTGTTATAGCATATGACTACACAACTATCGTGGCCCAGTCAGTTTCAACAAACCCCGCCAGCATCGTAGATGCTATCACCGGTGAAGTTCATAAGTTCGACCCTGAAGACGGTAAAATCTTCGTTGAGCTTAATGGCGAAAAAGCTGCATTTAGCGATCTTGCCCAAAACGATGTTGTTTCATATTATGTAATCAGTGGCGACAACGCTGCTAAAAAGCTCGTTGCAAGCAGAAATGTTGTTTCCGGCACTGTTGAAAGCGTCGAAGGCGACAAAATTTACATTGGCGGTACACAGTATTACATCGATGCTTCCTTAACCTCTAAAATAGAACCCGGCCAGCTTGGCAACTTCTATGTAGATATTTACGGCACAATCGTTCACTATGATATCGTTGATGAAATCTCAGTGTACGGTATCCTGACCAAAATCAGAACCGACAAAGGTCTTGCCAGTGTTGTAAAGGTTCGCATCTTCACCCAAAATGGTCGTTGGGTTGACCTTGATGTTAACAAAAAAGTGAAGCTCAATGGTTCTGCTATGACCGATATGGAATTCTATGCTGCAATGAATGACACAAAGAAGCTCGACCAGCTTATTTGCTACACCGTTAACGCAGCAGGCAAGCTTACTTCTCTCACAACTGCATTAGATTGTTCGAAGGAAAGTGCTGAGCGCGTTCAGCAGGCAATTGATAATGACGAATTCCGTATCTCTCACCCGACCTTCTCCGGAACCTGGAAAACTACTCTCTATTCATTTGACAACACTTGCGCGCTTACAAAGGATTCTGTTATCTTCCTCGTTCCCGCTGATAGAACAAAGGAAGAAGAGTATTCCATGGGCGGTAGAGGTAACTTAAGCAACAGTTCAACCTATACTGTAATATCCTACAATGAATCTGAAACCAGAATCACCGACCTCGTTGTTGTAGAAAAGAAGGGCGCTAATGCAGACACCAACTTCATGATTTTTGACAGCATCGGCAGAGTTGTGTTGAATGGTGAAGAAATACCTTGCATGTATGGTACTTATGGCACACACGGCTCAACCTGCGTATATGTTGCAAATGATGCTGT
>JAFVSB010000001.1 GCA_017503945.1 Clostridia bacterium | reverse complement strand
GGTGCGATATATGAAAATTTTTGTCTTGAAAAAAAACAGTGTTTTATTTTATGCTATCATGTTTATTGCAGCGGCTGCCGTCATCTTCACCAAGTGGGATAGTGCCGCTATGGTCTTCAATCAGAATTCTGACTTAAAGGGGCTGCCAATATACTCGGTGGACAGAGGCGAAGAAAAAATATGCGCAATTAGTTTTGACGCTGCCTGGGGCAACGAGGATACGGCAGAACTAATAAAAATACTTGATGAGCATGATGTGAAAACCACATTTTTTGTGGTGGGCAGTTGGGTTGACAAATATCCCGAATCGGTAAAGGAGCTCGCAGATGCAGGGCACGAAATCATGAATCACTCAAATTCTCATCCTCACATGACCCAGCTTTCTAAAGACAGCATGAAAAAAGAGGTTGACGATTGTGATGCAAAAATCAAAAGCATAACAGGAGTGGAGCCGTATCTTTTCAGACCACCATATGGCGACTACAACTCCAGTGTGATTGATGCCCTTGCTGAGTGCGGTCACTACACAGTGCAGTGGTCAGTTGACAGTCTGGACTGGAAGGACCTTTCGGCTCAGCAGATTTATGCAAGAGTGACAGGCAACATTCATCCGGGTGCAATCGTGCTGTTTCACAATGCAGCCAAAAACACCCCCGAGGCACTGCCTATGATACTCAAAACTTTAAAAGAAGAAGGTTATAAGATTGTGCCTGTGTCACAAATAATTCATAAAGACAATTACACCATAGACCACACGGGCAAACAAATATTAAAACAGGAGAAACAAAGTTGAAAAAAATAGCAAATGTAAAAGAAATTTCGAATAAAGCTGATGATATGTCCATTGTGTATGCAATAGGAAGCTCAGAGGATGTGTGCAAGCCTAAAATTCTTGCATACTTAAAAAGCGGAGATATCACTGGGAAAGCCAGTGAAAATTTTGTAGATGTTATAACTATGAAAGAAATAAATGCAGTGCCGTTTTTCTTTTCTGATGGTGAATATGAATGGAGCGCAGAGGAAATATATTATGTAGAGAGATATAATCTTACACTTGACAAAGAATTTTTGCTAAAATTAGGCATAGACGGCAAAGAAAAATACCGCCGCAGAAAACTCTATAGTAATTAAAAATGGACTGCAATAAAAATCGTATGATTTTATTGCAGTCCATTTTTCTATTCGCTTTTAGCGCAAACGGGTTTTATCCACTTGCGGCTTACAAAATGCCTTATGCATAGGATAGATTTTGGCACATCTTCGGCAATATAGCAAATAAGAAAAACTATAGAAAACGGCAGTTTTAACCAAAATGCCGCAATAAATGTGGCAGGAATGGCAAGACCCCACAGACACAAAAGATCATATTTTGCTCCCGTGACGGAATCACCCCCTGAGCGAAAAACAGCGCAGATCATGGTGTAGGGAATGTTGCGAAAACCAAGCTCGAGAGCATAGATGGTGATGAGAGTGCTTGCAATGGCAACGGTAGTGTGTGTGATATTGCCGCTCATGTTGAAAAGATATATGACATTTTCTCTAAAAATTATGGCAATCGCTCCGATGCACAAACTTATCAAAGGAACAGTGACCACAAGGCGCTTTGCACAGCGATATGCTTTGTCGAGCATACCCTCTCCTATGTTTTTGCCAACAATAACAGCTCCGCCGTCATTGAGACCAATGAACAAAATCATGCAAAGACTTTCCACTGTTCGCAATATGGTGCATGCGGCATAGTTTTCATATCCGGTGTTAGCATAGATTGCGTTGGTGCACACTGTGCCAAAGCCCCACATGAACTCATTGAGCACAACAGGGAATGCACGAGCCATAAACTGCCTGAAATCATAAAAATCAAATCCGAAAAGCTTCTTTAGCGGAATGATTATTATGTTCTTTTGATAAAATGACACACATATCAAAACAAGGTAACCTATCCATGCGGAAATTGCTGTGGCTATAGCGGCACCCTTAATGCCCAGAGCAGGCAAGCCAAGCTTACCGAAGATGAGAGCATAGTCAAGCACGATGTTGCACAAAACCGAAATGCAAGATACAAACATAGGAAGCTTGACTTTTTCGGTTGAGCGAAGCACTGTGCCCTGAATGGAGGTCATAACAGTGGCGGGATACGACCATGCAACGGCAGTCAGGTAGACAGAGCCTGCATCTACAACATCGGCATTTCGATTGAAAACAGAGATGATTTCAGATGAAAAAAGCATTGCCGAAACTGCAAAGATGACCGATACAGCAAGGGCAGTAACAAAAGCCACGGAGTAAATGCGCCTGATATTTTCAAGCTGCCTCGCTCCCCAATATTGAGCAATAAAGAGCGCGGCACCTGAGCAAAGACCAAAGCTTATCATGTTCATGAGCCAGTTCCACTGAGTAGCCATGCCCGATGCCGACAAAACCACATCACCGAGCTGACTCATAAAGATGGTGTCAATAAAGGTGAGCGAATTGACCAAAAGATGCTGAAATGCTATGGGCAGGGCGAGCTTCAAAAGAAGCTGCCAAAATTCTTTTCTTTCATTTTTGATTGTTTCCATATTATGTATATTCCTTTTTATATTATGCACATTATTATATCATCATATGAGCTTTAGTGTCAAATATAAATGAATAATTCACAGCATTTGGGCAAACTAAATAAAAGGAATGATTATCATGATAAAAATAGCTTTTTTTGATACAAAACCATATGACAAAATTTGGTTTGACAAATGCGGAAAAGAGCACGATATAAAACTCAAATATTATGAAAGCAAGCTCACCGCCGACACCGCGGTGATGGCAAAAGGCAGTGATGCAGTGTGTGCATTTGTGAATGATACCATTGACAAAGAGGTAATTGACATACTATATAGCGAAGGGATACGATTCATTGCAATGAGATGCGCGGGCTACAACAACATTGACTTTAATGCGGCATACGGCAAAATTCACATAACAAGGGTGCCTGCTTACTCACCATATGCAGTTGCAGAACATGGAATAGGAATGCTGCTTTGCCTCAACCGCAAGCTGCACAAGGCATATATACGCACAAGGGATTTTAATTTTTCACTTAGTGGAATGACGGGCTTTGACCTCTATGGAAAAACAGTGGGCATTGTGGGCACCGGAAAGATAGGCAGAGTGTTTGCAGATATATGCCGAGGCTTTGGCATGAAAATAATTGCATACGACCCATATCCATCGGACGAGAATCTTGAGTATGTGAGCTTTGATGAAATATGCAAAAGAGCAGATATTATTTCGCTTCACTGCCCTCTCACCAAGGAAAACGCTCACCTGATTAATCAAGAAGCTATCAGCAAAATGAAAGACGGAGTGTGCATAATCAATACATCAAGGGGTGCTCTTATCGACAGTGATGCACTTATAGGCGGGCTAAAATCGGGCAAAGTAGGCAATGCGGCACTTGATGTGTATGAAGAAGAGAGTGATTTGTTTTTTGAGGATATGTCTTCAGTTACTGACAGAGATGAAAAGCTTGCAATGCTGCTTTCGATGCCGAATGTTATTATAACCTCGCATCAGGCTTTTTTGACCAACGAAGCACTTGAAAATATTGCCGAAGTGACAATAGAAAATGTGCAGAGCTTTTTTGAGGGAAAAGAGCTTGAAAATGAAATATGCTATAAATGCCTCAAAAATGAATGTAATAAAAAGAAAAACGGGAAATGTTTTTGAGTGCATAAAAATATTTGATGAGGGTAATATAATAGAGGAACGGAGGTTGAATTATATGAATTGTAATGCAAACAAATCTATTGGTTGTACAGTAAAACAGTGTGCGTATCATTGCGGCAAAGAAAATTACTGTTCGCTTGATAAAATCAATGTGGCTGCCACCACGCGCTTTGTGGCAAACAGGGCCTTTGGTCAGAACTATTTCTTACAAACCCTGGTCTTGCCCAAAAGCTTGCGTTCCATTGGGTATCAAGGC
>JAFVSB010000025.1 GCA_017503945.1 Clostridia bacterium | reverse complement strand
CATATTGCATAATTCCATACGCCAGAGGCCCTGTGAGAAGCCGAAGCGAAGAGAGCATCACAAAGGAAGTGACCGCGCTTGCACAAAACGGCTACAAGGAAATTGTGCTCACGGGCATACACATTGGCTCATATGGAAAAGACCTCGGCGGCAAGACGCTGCTCGATGCAGTGAAAGCTGCAAACTGTGTAGACGGCATAGAGCGCATTCGCCTTGGCTCGGTGGAACCGCGGGTGCTGACCGATGAATTTGTGAGTGAGATTAGCCGAATGGACAAAATATGCGACCATTTTCATGTGTCACTGCAAAGCGGTTGTGACAATACTCTCAGGCGTATGAACAGAAAATATAGCACTGATGAATACCAAGCCGCCATCGCGAGGCTGCGCGCAGCGTTTCCAAACCCTGCCATCACCACTGACATCATAACAGGCTTTCCGGGGGAAACCGAAGATGATTTTAAGCAATCGCTTGAATTTATGAAAAAAATCGCATTCAGCGAGGTGCATGTGTTCCCATATTCTGCCAGAGAAGGCACAAAAGCCGCCATGATGGACAATCAGGTGCCAAAACAGGTGCGCGAGGAGCGCGCCCGCATTATGATTGCCGAGGCGCACAAGCTGCACCAAAAATATCTGAGCTCTTTTGTGGGAAAGAGGCGCGAGGTGCTCTTTGAGCGCGAAGTGGCAAGCGACGAATATGAAGGGCACATGTCAAATTATATTAAGGTGAGAGTGAAATATGACAAAAACCTTGCTCACAAAATAGAAAATGTGACGCTCACAGGTTTTGACAAATCTACTATGATTGGCGAGATTTAAAAAAGCAGGCTGAGCCTGCACCCATGTCGCGAGCCTAGCCGAAAGAGAGTAATCCGAACCCGCCTAAAAACCAGTATTTTCGGCATTTTTAGGATTGTCGTCCTTGAAAGGCGTCAGCCTTCCTTCGTCCTCCGCGCCTAAAACTCCTCAAAAATACTTGGTTTTTAGGTCAAAGAATTTTAAGATTATCAAAAATTGTTATTATCAAGCCAAAAGCGCAGGTAATCCTGACGGATTATCGAGTATTTTGGTGAGGATAAGAGCGATTTTTGTATCTTAAAATCGGAGTTCGGATTATTCCCTTTCGGCTAAACTGATTAACATCCATTCTCGCGAACGAAATACAGCGCAATTTCCTATACAGTAAAAAACAGGCTTGCAACCCGAAAAGTTGCAAGCCTTTATTTTTTAATTCCAATAATCTATCTTGTGAGGCAGGTCAATATCTTTTGCGTGAAACACAGGGTCTTTGCCCGCTTTGCGCTGAGAGTCATAATCCTTCAGTGCTCTTAGCACATATTTGCCCAATACGAGAATAACGGGCATATTGATGATGGTCATTGCACCCATGGTGACATCGGCAATATTCCAAAGCAGGTCTGCACTAAGCCCCGCCCCTGCAAAGATGACAAGTGCTGCAATTATGTGCGATGCCGTCTGAATCTTTTTGCACGGGACCTTGCCGAGAATGTAGGTGAGAGCCTTGTCAACATAGAAAAGGTTGCCCAGAAGAGTGGTGAACGCAAAGAATATCATCGACACTGTGATGAATACGGGACCGAAATCACCCAGCACATTTTGCAGTGATGCCTGCACATATGGTGCACCCGAAAGCGCCTCTGTGGGTTCAACGCCTGAGCAAAGGCAGAGAAAAGCCGTGGCACTGCACACCAAAATGGTGTCAAGAAAAACCGAAAGCACCTGCACAAGACCCTGCTTGACAGGATGGCTCACCTCGGCAGAGGCCGACGCATTCGGAGCCGAGCCAACACCTGCCTCGTTGCTGAAAAGACCGCGCTTTATGCCATACATGACGCATGAACCGCTAAAGCCGCCAAAGATTGCCTCGCCATTAAACGCATCGGCAAAAATTCTTGAAAAGATAGCAGGAAGTGAACCAAGGTTTATGACAATTACAAGCACTGCCACAAGCACATATATCACGCCCATTACAGGCACAAGAAGGCTCGTTACGCTTATGATGCGCTTGCCGCCGCCAAAGAGGCAATACCCCACAAGCGCGGCAACGATGATGCCAATGACCCAAGGTGAAGAGTCGGCATTATAAAACCCATAGCCCGAAAAGGTGGATTGCAGATTGAATGATGCAAGCATGTTGAAGCCAAAGCCATATGTAAGAATTAGGCACACCGAAAATATGACTGCAAGAGGCTTTGAGCCGAGAGCTGCTTCTATGTAATAAGCAGGGCCGCCGCTGCAGCCGTCGGGGGTGCGTTTTTTGTATATCTGAGCGAGGGTGCTTTCGGCAAAGGCCGATGCACTGCCTATGATGGCTATGACCCACATCCAGAAAACCGAGCCGAAGCCGCCAAGGCAAATCGCCGTGGACACACCGATTATGTTGCCTGTGCCCACTCTTGATGCCGTGGACACCATGAGCGCCTGAAACGATGACACTCCCTTGCCGCCCTCGGGCTTTTCTCTAAGCAATCTGAACTGCTCACCCAGCATGCGGAATTGCACAAAGCGGGTGCGCAGAGTGAAATACAAACCACCCAAAATGAGCAGTATTATCAGTATTTTGCCATAAAGAGCATTATTTACATCTGAAATAAGATCTGCAAACATATGTTCACCTCAAAAATAAAATATGGATATATTATATCTAAAATATGGCAAAAAGTCAATGTGGGGTCACAGGGTGAGGAGAAACTTGTTTGCTTGTTTTCTGTCTTTAAAGATGATTACATTAATATTATCTCTTTGGCTGACCATGCGATAAAAATTTTGTGTCATGGTTTTATTTTCTTTCCATATTCTTTTATAAAAATCAAGCGATATTTTTTCGGGGCAATATCCTCCCATGTCGTCACGGCTTTTCCCATAGTTGGAGATGCTTCTTTTAACAGCGCCCCACAGGCATAAAGCACGCGGAAAATCAAAAATTATGACCGTGTCGCAATATTTCAGCCTTAGCGGAAGGGTTCTTTTCATATTGCCGTCTATTATCCATCTGTTCTTTTCAAGTTCGGGCAAAAGCAGGCTGTCAAATTCTTCTTGTGTGGCATGCTGCCAGTTGTCTTTCCAATATAGCTTGTCAAGATGCACAAGCGGCAAGCTCGTTTTTGAAGAAAGCTTTTTGGCAAAGGTGGTTTTGCCGCTGCCGTTGCCGCCGATGATAAGTATTTTTTGCATATGTGTTGCAAATTCTAATGATTTATTAAAAAGCGGGCTTTCCATATATTTTCACCTCAAGCTCAGTATATCACGACTCAATGTTTTGCGGAGCAAAACTACCTTTTCTATTCTTTATTCTCTTTTATCTCTTATTTGGGAAAGTCAAACTACATAGATATACAAAATTAAGTAATATTTCATCTTCGATGGAGTGATATTATATTTGCCTTTAACTGTGCGAAGCACAATATCACTTGCCATAGCCGAATATAACTGCGTAGCAATATAACTTGCCAAAGGCAAATATAACTGAAAAAACGACTTGTCGAAACAAGTCGTTTTTTCTGCAAAAGAACTACAAAACGGAGCAGGATCGAGGTAAAAAAATAAAAATGTATACCACGCACCTACTTGACAAGTTTGATTTGTAAAAACGAATGTAAAAGTTTATACGACACATAAGTAGGAAGGAATGAATTCGTTCTTGCATAGTCCTTATTTATTGCTCGGCACATATTTATTTTCGAAATCAATTTCTTCAATCACGCTATCGGACCATCCGGTATCATTCCAAGTTGCGTGAGCATCTCCAAAATGAGACTTATCTACACTACTAAAGCCTCCACCTATTAAATTAACCTTTACCAAACAAGTTTCCTCTATTATTCCACCAAATGAATTTTGCCCTGTATACTGCATACGAACAAAAGCTTCCCACATACCCCCTTTCGAAGCATATACTTCGGTTTTAATAACTTTCATTGCACTTGGAGTTTTTAAGCGAGATTTGATATATTCTTCTACAAAGCGAGGTGCTTTTTCCATAGTTTCTTTTTGTGTTGCTAGGTAATTAACTCTTGCTCCCGCTTTTTCAAGAACACCATAGTTTGTTATTTCAGCTTTTTCTTCTTCAGATAAAGCAAAATATTTATCATAAATTTTGTCGATTCTATTTTCATCTGCTAAAGTAATTTCTTTGCCTTCTAACATTTCTATTTCTTTAATTAAATTATCAATCTTATTTCCACAGGCAACAAACGATAGACTCATAATTACTGCAAAAAATAACACGATTAATTTCTTCATCAAAAAGCCTCCCACATACAAATTTTTATTTTCAAAACTAATTGTATCATAAAAATTAAGATTTTTCAATGATGCATCGCCTTTGGCGATATGATGTTTTTCACTTCGTTCAAAATGATGTTGCTCGTTTCACTCACAATGATGCGATGTTTGCACTGAAACATTAGGCGAAGCCGACATCATGCCCGAAGGAAACATCATAAGCGTTGGCGACATCATTTGCCAAAGGCAAACATCATTCAAAAAAAGTCACCTTTGTCAGTAGACAAAAGTGACTTTTTTTTGGTGGGGAGGGGCGGATT
>JAFVSB010000024.1 GCA_017503945.1 Clostridia bacterium | reverse complement strand
ATATATACTATTTTGATTTCAAAACTCTCGCGTGCTTGTTTTGTGTGCTTGCAGTGGTGTGCGCGCTCAAAAACATTTACTTTTTCTACACGCTTGCCCGAAAAATCGTCAGGTTTTTCAAAAATGCCAAAATGGCTGTGCTCGCTTTGGTATACATAACCTTCATAGGCTCTATGCTCATTGCCAATGATATGGCACTGCTCACATTTTTACCGCTTGGCTACTTTGTCCTTTCCACCACGGGCAAAGAAAAATACATGGCTTTCACATTCATCATGCAAAACATAGCCGCCAACCTTGGCGGAATGCTCACCCCGTTTGGCAATCCGCAAAATCTCTACCTTTATTCTTCATATAGCATCCCCAATCTTGAATTCATTGGCATCATGGCTGCGCCGTTTGTGTTATCGGTCATTCTCATAACGGCTTGCTGTTTGATTTTTGTAAAGGCTGAGCCTCTTGAGCTTGATGATTTGCGCATTGCGCTCAACCCGTGGAAAACCTTGCTTTACATGCTGCTTTTTGCTTTGTCAATAGCCATAGTATTCAGGAGTGTTCCATATTGGATAGGCCTTGTAATCATTCCATTGGTTTTGTTTTTTGTTGACCGCAAGGCTTTAAAGGCGGTTGACTATCCGCTTCTTCTCACATTTGTGTTTTTCTTTATTTTTGCTGGTAATATGGCGCGCATAGAAGCTGTGCGCATGTTCTTTTCTTCGCTTTTAGATAAGAGCACACTGCTTTTTAGTATTTTGTCATGTCAGGTCATAAGCAATGTGCCGTCGGCAATCTTGCTTTCTCAGTTCACTCACAATTATGCCGATCTGCTCGTGGGTGTCAATATTGGCGGAGTAGGCACTCTCATTTCATCACTTGCAAGCCTTATCACCTTCAGAGAATATGTCAAGCATAACCCTGGAAGGTCGGGTTATTATATAGCCATATTTTCAGCTTTCAATTTCGCTTTTTTGTTAATACTCACAGGTTTTATGTTGATACTAAAATAAAAAAACAACCGTTTTGGAATTGTCCAAAACGGTTGCTTTGTATTCGGACCTGTTTATTAATACATTCCCATTCCTGCACCGGGCATACCGCCTGCAGGAGCAACATTTGCATTGGGGTCTTCCTTGTCAGCAACGATGCTTTCTGTTGTGAGCACCATGCTTGCAACTGATGCTGCATTCTGGAGTGCACTTCTTGTAACCTTTGCGGGGTCAACAATACCGGCTTCCACCATGTCAACATATTCTTCGATAAGGGCATTAAAACCAACGCCTGCTTTGTTAGCTTTGATTTTATCCACAATCACGCTGCCCTCTAAGCCTGCATTTTTAGCGATTTGCTTAACAGGCTCTTCCAAAGCCTTGAGGATTATTTTCACACCTGTTTTTGCATCAGCTTCGCTTACTTCATCAATAGCTTTTTCAACAGCAGGGATTGCATTGATATATGATGTGCCGCCGCCTGCTACGATGCCTTCTTCAACTGCAGCTTTTGTAGCAGCAAGAGCATCTTCAATTCTGAGCTTCATTTCTTTCATTTCGGTTTCTGTTGCAGCACCAACTTTGATTACTGCCACACCGCCTGAAAGCTTAGCAAGTCTTTCGAGAAGCTTTTCTTTGTCAAATTCACTTGTGGTTTCTTCTATCTGAGCTTTGATGTTATTTACTCTGTCTTTAATTGCATTAGCATCACCAAGACCGTCAACGATGATGGTGTTTTCTTTCTGCACCTTAACCTGTTTTGCACGGCCAAGCATGTTGATGGTGGTATCTTTGAGTTCCAAACCGAGCTCTTCGCAGATAACCTGACCACCTGTGAGAATGGCAATGTCTTTGAGCATTTCTTTTCTTCTGTCACCAAAGCCTGGAGCCTTCACTGCCACGCAGGTGAATGTGCCTCTGAGCTTGTTAACAATGAGAGTAGTGAGAGCTTCGCCTTCAATGTCTTCAGCAACGATAACGAGTTTTTTGCCCTGCTGAACAATCTGTTCAAGAAGGGGGAGAACATCCTGAATGTTGGAAATCTTCTTGTCAGTAATAAGAAGGTAAGCATCGTCAATAACTGCTTCCATTTTTTCGGTGTCGGTTACCATGTAAGGTGAGATGTAACCGCGGTCAAACTGCATACCTTCTACAACATCGCAGTAGGTTTCTGCAGTTTTGGATTCTTCAACAGTGATAACGCCGTCGCTTGTAACCTTTTCCATAGCGTCAGCAATGAGAGTACCGATAACGTCATCTCCTGCAGAAATTGTACCAACACGAGCGATATCGGATGTGCCGTTAACCTTCTGAGAGTTTGCTGTGAGAGTTTCAACTGCTTTGTTAACCGCCTTCTGAATACCCTTTCTGATAATGATGGGGTTAGCGCCTGCAGCAACGTTCTTCATACCCTCGTGGATGAGAGCCTGTGCAAGAAGAGTTGCAGTTGTTGTACCGTCACCGGCAGCGTCATTTGTCTTTGTAGCAACTTCGCGAACGAGCTGAGCGCCCATATTTTCGCTTGCATTTTCAAGCTCGATTTCCTTAGCGATTGTAACACCATCGTTTGTGATCAGGGGTGTGCCAAACTTCTTATCGAGAACAACGTTTCTGCCCTTGGGGCCCATTGTGATCTTTACTGTATCAGCCAGTTTATCAATACCTGCAAGAAGAGCGTTTCTTGCATCAGCTCCATAAAGAATATCTTTTGCCATAATAAAATTTCTCCTAACCTAATAAAATATATTACTCAACGATTGCAAGAATGTCAGCCTGACGAACAATGTTATATTCGCAGCCGTCAGCCTTAACTTCTGTGCCTGCATACTTGCCAACGATAACGCGGTCGCCAACTTTAACTACCATAGCGATCTCCTT
>JAFVSB010000023.1 GCA_017503945.1 Clostridia bacterium | reverse complement strand
GATGAGTCTTCGGGGAATTTTTTCGTTTGGGCGAAATGGAGTAGTATAAATTATTGTTTAGCTGCATGCTGCTTACCAATGATTTTGGATATTCTCTTCGAAAACTGGCTTCGGCTTCGCCTGCAGAGGTTTTCTCCGAGAACATCCAAAATCATTGGCGGCAGGTTTGGGTGTGCTTTTGCAGCGGCTCTGCAGAAACGGCAAGCTATGCTTGCTGTTTCGAAGCCGAAGCGGAAAAAGTATACCCAAACCTGCGAAGTGCACTATTTGCTAAACAATAATTTATAGCGGTTAGAATTTTCGACAGATAACTCCGTTTAGGCTACCCAAAAATATTTTTCAAAAATAATAATTTGGGTGTTCCTTTTTTTGTTTTTTTGTGTTATAATATATCAAATATATATTATTTTGGAAAGGAATGTATATAACTATGGAGCCAAAATACAAAAGAATCCTGCTTAAGGTAAGCGGCGAAGCTCTTGCCGGCGATAACAAGACAGGTCTCAATGATGTTACCATCGGTGCAATTACCGACAAAATAAAAGAGTGTGTGGAGCTTGGTGTGCAAATTGCCATCGTTGTGGGCGGAGGCAATTTCTGGCGTGGCCGCACAGGCGAAAATATGGACAGAACCCGCGCTGACCACATGGGCATGCTTGCCACTGTTATCAACGCTCTTGCGCTTCAGGATGCCCTCTTGCAAAGAGGTGTTGATACCCGCGTACAAACAGGCATCGAAATGCGACAAATCGCCGAGCCATACATAAGAGGCAAAGCAGTGCGCCATCTTGAAAAGGGAAGAGTTGTTATTTTCGGATGCGGAAGCGGCAACCCCTTCTTTTCTACCGACACCGCAGCAGCTCTTCGTGCAGCTGAAATTGATGCCGACATCATCCTGCTTGCCAAAAATGTGGATGCAGTGTATGATTCTGACCCCAATGTCAACAAAAACGCAAAGAAATTCGATACACTTTCCTACATCGATGTTCTCAACCGCGGTCTTGGTGTTATGGATTCCACTGCCACATCACTTTGCATGGACAATCACATTCCCATCAGAGTTTTTGGTCTCAATGAGCCCGACAATATCCGCAAGGTTATTCTTGGTCATGAAATTGGCACTATAGTAAAATAATTTATTTAATATATGGAGGTAATATTTATGGCAGCAAATATCAATGATTTTGAAACAAAAATGAAAAAATCAATCTCAGTTTTAAACAGTGATCTTTCTTCAATCAGAGCAGGCAGAGCCAACCCCGCAATTCTCGACAGAGTATCAGTGGAATACTACGGCGTGGCAACCCCTCTCACTCAGATAGGCACCGTATCAGTGCCCGATCCCCGTTCCATCCTTATTCAGCCATGGGATGCAGGCATTCTCAAAGATGTAGAAAAAGCAATTCTTGCATCTGACATAGGCATCACCCCCAACAATGACGGCAAATCCATTCGCCTCAACTTCCCCCCTCTCACTGAAGAAAGAAGAAAAGAGCTTGTTAAAGATGTGCGCAAAAAAGGCGAAGATTCCAAAGTTGCCATTCGTTCCATCAGAAGAGATGCTATGGATGCCTACAAAAATGACAAGAAAAACGGTGAAATAACCGAAGATGATCTCAAAGCAAGCGAAAATGATGTTCAGAAGCTCACAGATAAATATGTAAAAGAGATTGATAACATCATTGCTGCCAAAGAAAAAGAAATCATGGAAGTTTGATAATATGTTTGGCTTATTTAAAAACAAAAAACAAAAAGCTTCTTCTTGCATAGACCCTGACAATCTTCCCAAGCACATCGGCATCATCATGGACGGCAACGGCCGCTGGGCTAAAAAGCGCGGTTTGCCACGCTCTGCAGGTCATTCCATGGGCGCCAGAGTTTTGGAACAAATCACCCGTGCTGCAGGTAACATCGGCATCAAATATCTCACTGTCTATGCATTCTCCACCGAAAACTGGTCGCGCCCCGCTG
>JAFVSB010000022.1 GCA_017503945.1 Clostridia bacterium | reverse complement strand
GAAAAAAAGACGGTTTCAAGGCTTTTTTACAAAGTCTCAAAATCGTCTTTTTAAATTATTTTTAAAATTTTAAAATGTTTAAAAACGCTTTTCCACGCTCTCTGGACCGATTCCATGTTTTGCCCCAAAATCCATCAAAATTAATTTCACACTACTTTATTGTGATTTTGCACAAATTCTCATATGCCTGTCACCAAAACCCACTGATACCGCGCCTTTTCACTCCTTTGTTCTTCTTTTCCCGCCTTTTCTCACAACTCACTCTTTTTGTCATTCTTCATGTTAATTCACAAAGACGGAGCACATATAGTGCCTGCCAGACCTATTAATTGGAGGAAATAGTTATGTTTTTAAATGAAAAAGAAGGAACAATTATTGGCAATTTTTTAAAAAACCTAGATAAATTCGATATAGAAGAAATGACATTAGTATGGAGCGAAGGAGAAACAATAACCGCTAGATTTGACACATGTTTTGAAGATGAAAATGAGTTTGAAGAAAACGAAATAGGATATGAGGAATTTACTACTTTTGTTTTTGAAGCTATTTGTATATCTGGTGATCCGCCCGTTTTCATAACAGAAGATAATTTTTTCTGCGTAAATTATCATAATTTTCCAAACAAAATCATGGTAGGAAAACAAAAAATTAATTAATGTCTTATTCTCTCACCTGCTTTCATAGTTCAGAAAGCAGGTGACTGCTTAATGGGTACAGGTGCTGGTGGGAATTTTGGGAATACGAATGGTTCTAAAGCAACAAAACATGGTAGCGAACGTTTAAAAGAACGAGGGTTTTCAAGGAATGATATTTCGAATACTAAAAGCACATCGAATGTTAAAACACAATCAGACGGCGCTAAAGTTTATATTAAGGAAATATCGCCTGGAAAGTACAATGTTATTGTTGAGGGTAATAGAGGTATAATAACTGCCCTGAAAAATATAAGTAAAAAATCACTTGATAGATTAACCAAAAATTATAACTGGAGGTAATGTATATGAATGAATTTCAATGTGTATTTTGCGGTGAGAAAATAAGCGAAGAGGAAAAGGTATCCTCAATCTTGCTGACAACTCATTGGTTAAACGAAGATGAGCAGGAAGATCAACAACTTTTTTGCCATTTAGAATGCTTCAAATCAAAATGCTTTGATGAAAATAATATTTTTGTTGAAGATTAAATCAATTAAGGCAGGATGAGAGTCCTGTCTTTTTTGTTGACTTTGATGTTGTATTTTTATGAAAATAGGAAATTAAAAGTGGCTCTCCTATTATAAAACTGTGGAAGTCCGATAATACACTACATACAAAAATTTGAAAAAGAAATGAGATTTCCGTCATGATTTCATTCATTTCCTTCATCATTACCTTCAAATACACACTTATTTCCTTCAAAACCTCAAAAATAAAGAAAAATGTTGTCCCCCATTGACATCACTCGTGTCAAGTTCACCCATCTTACAAAATGGTAAAATTGTGGGAGCTGTGACACATGTTTTTGTAAACGATCCAACAAGGGGTTATGGGATATTTATAGAAAATATGCTTACAAAAGCGCAAAGCGGTAACTGACAAAAACCTGCCCGTCTATAGCAGACGAGCAGGTTTTTAAAGTTTATAACACCTACTTTACAACACTGCATTTTTCAATGCCGTAATATTTCATACATTCTATGGCGTCATGCTCTATCACTTCACCGCACACCACAATGGGCACAGCGGGCGGGCACGCCACATTGGCCGATGCAAGCACTCTGCCGCACGCCTTTGCCAAATCAACATCTTCGTGCATGCAAAGGGTTGCCTCCCTTATGCTCATTGCCTTTTTCGGTCTGCTCATAAGAGGCGCTCTTTGGGTGATGGCGCTTCTTTGAGATATGCCAAGCAGAGCATCGGTGAGAGCTGATAACTCTTCATCATCATTTTCAGGCGTGAGCATAAGCACTGCAAAATCAGGGTCGGCAAATTCGCAGATAATGTTCTTTTTTTCAAGAATATCGGCAATCTCGCCGCCCAAATATCCATAGCTTTTGGCGTCGATGGTGAGCTTGAGCTTTTCCTCACCCAACAGCACATATCCGTTTTGCATGAGAGTGCGTTTTGCCTCATCAAACTTTCGGGCAAAGTCTGCAAGCCTTGGAGGGTAGTCATTTGCAATGTAGCCGTTGGCATGGTCGAGCGATGCCAATATAAGATATGACGGACTCGTGGAACCAAAAAGTGCAAGAGCCGCTTTTGCCTGATTGGCAAGTTTTGGCGGCAAAGCTGATGACAGATGCATATATGCACCCCCCGTGAGCACAGGGAGGGTTTTATGAGCCGAATCACAGCACATATCTGCCCCCAGGTCAATCGGATGGAGCGAGGATGGCAAAAATTTAAGATATGCTCCGTGGGCATTGTCCACTATCAGCAGCACTCCGTGGCGGTGACACACTCCTGCGAGTGCGGCTATGTTGGAGGTGGTGCCAAGATAGTCAGGCGAGGTCACATACACTGCAGCAGGCAAAGTGGGAGCAAACGAAAGCTTTTGGTCGAGCACCTCGGCATCGATAGCGCAGCTAAGATATGAGATGCCGTCTTTGCCATAGAGCCACTCGATGTCAAAGCCTAAAAGTGCAGCTGCGCTCATGAATGTTTTGTGAGCATTGCGAGTTGCCCACACAAGACTGGCTCTTCCTGCCTCTTTTGCATAGAGCATGGCAAGATAGAGCATCGCCCTTATGCAAAGCGACGAGCCTTCGGTGGAATAAAACGTGCGCGAGCCAAAAAGCTCACTTGCATTTTTTTCGCTTTGCGCTATTATTCCACTTGCTTCATACAAGCTGTCGGCGCCGTTTATCTCGGTGATGTCCATGGATTCAAAGCCCAGAAAGCTCCTGCCTTTGTGCCCCGGCATATGAAGTCTTGAGTTGTTTCGAGCGCTGTATTGTTTTATAAAATCACAAATGGGTGTATTCATCATTCATCATCGCCAATTTCCTGGGCTGCAGCAAGCATTATGGCACATTCCATTCTCTTTTTGAAAAGCTCGCAGCCGTATTTGTAGATGCCCTTCACCGAACCTGTGCTATGATATGCATTGGCTGCGCAGCCGCCCGAGCAATAAAGCCTTGCCCAACAATCGCGGCACTCTTTTCGCTCATACACATTGCAGCTTGCAAATTCGTTTTGAATATCTGTGTTGGTAACACCATTCCATATGTCACCAAGCTTGAATTTTTCATCGCCCACAAACTGATGGCAGGGATATAGATCGCCCCATGGTGTCACTGCCATATATTCTGTGCCCGAGCCGCAGCCCGAGATTCGCTTGTAAATACAAGGGCCGCCTTTCAGGTCTATCATATAATGATAGAATGTAAATGGCTTGTCCGCTTTTTTGCGCTCGAGCATGAGCTCGGCAAGTTTTTCGTATTGGTCAAATATGATGGGCATATCCTCTTGTGTAAGCTCCGATTCATCGCCCGGTGCACACACCACAGGCTCCATGCTGAGCTCGGTAAATCCAAGCTCGAGCATCTTTTCAATGTCCTTTAAAAAATCGGGGTTAGCATGGGTAAAGGTGCCGCGCATGTAGTAGTTTTTGCCGCCGCGCGCCTCCACAAATTTCTGAAATTTGGGCACGATCTTTTCCCAGCTGCCCACTCCCGCATAGTCCACACGGTAGCGGTCGTGAATTTCTTTGCGGCCATCGAGGCTGAGCACCACATTGCTCATCTCACGGTTGGCAAATTCGATGACCTCATCGTCTACAAGCACGCCATTGGTGGTGAGAGTGAAGCGGAAGTTTTTGCCCTTTTCTTTTTCAACCGAGCGCGCATATGCCACAAGCTGCTTTACCACATCCCAGTTCATAAGCGGCTCTCCGCCAAAGAAATCAACCTCAAGATTGGTGCGGGTGCCTGAGTTTTCTATGAGAAAATCAAGCGCACGCTTGCCTGTTTCAAAGCTCATCACATCGCGCTCGCCGCCAAATTTGCCTTGGCTTGCAAAGCAATAGGCGCAGTTTAAGTTGCAGATGTGAGCCACATGCAGGCAAAGCGCCTTCACCACGCCTGCCGTCTTGGCTTTTAGCTCGCCTGCCATTGGCTCAAAGGTATCGGGCGCAAAGAGCGCGCCTTCGTCTTTGAGCTCGGTTATCTGGTCATAGCACTCGGCTATTTCATCGTGTGATGCTTCGCTTGCATATTTTTCGCCTGCAGCTTTTATCACTTCATCACGGCTTTTACTTTCATACATTTCGATGATGTCATATGCAATATCATCTACAATGTGCACTCCGCCCGAGCACACATCAAGCACAATGTTGTAGCCGCCAAGCTTATATTGATGTATCATTTGTATCACCTTTCAAAAAATCAATTGCAATGAAAAAGGCTGCCGCACCTGTAGTGCGGCGGCCCCATCAGTTGAAATACAAATTATTTGCTTTCTGCTTTTTTCTCGCACTGCTGATTAGCAATACCGCAGCTTGTTTTGCAAGCTGACTGACAAGAAGTCTGGCATTCGCCGCAGCCACCGTTTTTAGCGCTGTTGCAAAGGTTGCGAGTTTTGATAGTTTTAATGTGTTTCATCACGATAACCTCCATGAATATCATATCATTATAATTGTCTTTATATAATATACCACTTTTTGGTGTCAAAGTCAAGGTACATTTGTTATTTGTTTGCAAGCCAAGGGCGTTTTATCCCAGAAGCACATCGGTTATGAGCATAACGCAAAAGCCTGCAAGCAGAGCATAGGTAGCTGCGCGCTCGCTGCCGTGGGCATGAGTTTCGGGAATCATCTCGTCACTGATCACATAGAGCATTGTGCCACCTGCAAAGCTGAGCGCAAACGGCAGAATTACCGATGCCACACTCACCGCAAAATAACCAAGCAGCGTGCCTGCCACTTCCACCAGACCTGTGAAGAGTGCAATTGCAAATGTTCTTTTGGCGCTTACCCCTGCTGCAAGCATGGGTGCAATGATAACCATGCCCTCGGGTATATTCTGAAGAGCTATGCCTCCTGCAATGACGAGCGCCTGTGAAGTGTTGCCCGAGCCAAAGCCTACACCTGCGGCAATACCCTCGGGGAGATTGTGAATGGCAATTGCCATCACAAAAAGCAGCACCTTGCCAAGCTTTGAGTCGGCATGGGTTTCGGGCTCAACACCTGCAAGCTTATGAAGATGCGGCACCAGCTTGTCGACGAGATTGAGGCACAGCGCCCCTGCAAATATGCCTGCCACAGTGATGGCGAGCGCAAATCTGCCGCCATATTCAAGCGACTCAAGCACAAGACCGAGCACAGCCGCCGCAAGCATAACGCCTGCTGCAAATGACAAAATAATATCGGAAAATCGGTGTGACATTTTTTTGAAGCAAAAGCCTATAATAGCACCAATCACAGTTGCTCCTCCCACACCGATTGCCGTGAGCCATACGGGATTCATATCAATAGTTCACCTGCCAAAGCTTCAAGCTGAGCCATGCTCTGCTCATTTAGTGCCGACATGATGGTCACATCGTTTGTTGCAAAGGTGAGATTTTTGCATTTTTCAAGGCTCTTTTTCATCACCTTTGTTGCCACGGGAGCCCAGCTGCCGTTTTCAATGAATGCAAAGGTTTTGTTTTTGATGCCTCTTTCGGTCAGCTCGTTTATAAATTCTCTCATAAACGGGAACACTTCGCCGTTGTAGGTGGTGGTGGCAAGCACGATTTTGCCGTAGCGGAAAGCGTCTTCCACTGCTTCTGCCATGTCGCATCTTGCAAGGTCATTTACCACAACCTTGGCACAACCGCCTTTTTCCAAGCTTTCGGCAAGCTTCATCACCGCCTTTTTGGTGTTGCCATACACCGAGGTGTAAGCAATGAGCACCCCGTCGGATTCTGTTTCATAGCTCGACCAGATATTGTAAAGACCAATGTAGTAGCCAAGGTTTCCCTTTAGCACCGGGCCGTGAAGAGGACAGATGGTTTTAATGTCGAGCGTAGATGCTTTTTTGAGAAGCGCCTGCACCTGAGCGCCATATTTGCCCACTATGCCAATGTAATATCTTCTGGCTTCGCATGTCCATTCTTCGTCTATGTCAAGTGCACCAAATTTGCCGAAGCCGTCTGCCGAAAATAGCACCTTGTCGGCACTGTCGTAGGTCACAATAACCTCAGGCCAGTGCACCATGGGTGCTGTCACAAATGTGAGAGTGCGAGCGCCCAGCGAAAGTGTGTCACCCTCGCCCACCACAATGCGGCGATCTGCAAAATCTGTGCCAAAAAAGTTATTCATCATCACAAAAGCCTTTGCCGATGACACAATCACCGCGTCGGGATACGCCTTGGCAAATGTGTCGATGTTGGCGCTGTGGTCAGGCTCCATGTGCTGCACTATGAGATAGTCGGGGCACTTGGTACCAAGCTCAGCTTTGATGTTTGCAAGCCACTGGTCGCCAAAGCGTGCGTCCACAGAATCCATGATTGCAATTTTTTCATCGATGATGGCATATGAGTTATATGACATGCCGTTTGGCACATCATACTGCCCTTCAAACAAGTCTATTTCGTGGTCATTTACACCTATATATTTGATAGTGTCTGTGATATACATGTTTTTTGCCTCCATGTTCTTTAGTAACTACATTAATATAACATAAACTAAAGATTTTTTCAATATGCATTTTGTGCATAAAAAAACAACCCATCACACGATGGGTTGTTTTTCACTCCTGATGCCGGGCTCGAACCAGCGACATCATGATTAACAGTCATGCGCTCTACCGACTGAGCTAATCAGGAATATTTACCTGACTATTATACCACGGATTTGATATAAATCAAGTACCATATTAAAATTTTGTTAATATACACAAAAATGAGCAAATTTTTTTGTGTTACTTTTAATTCAGTTCAATACATAAATTGCAATGTTAAGATAAAGCGCAAAAAGTCCCCAGATGAAATACGGAATTTGTGCATAAGCTGTCCACGGGCGTATTTTGCGGAACTCTATAATCATTGCAAGCACTACAGCGAGCAAAAGCAATAGCCATATGAAAGCAAAGAGAAAAGCTCTCAGGTTAAAAAATATGATGCTCCACAAAAAGTTCACCGCAAGATTTG
>JAFVSB010000021.1 GCA_017503945.1 Clostridia bacterium | reverse complement strand
TTGTAGATGAAGAGCAGCGCTTTGGCGTTGGTCACAAAGAGCGGCTCAAAGAAATCAAAAAAGATGTAAATGTGCTCACCTTAAGCGCCACGCCCATTCCGCGCACGCTCAACATGGCAATGGTAGGCATCAGAGACCTCAGCGTGCTCTCCGAGCCTCCCGGTGACCGTTACCCCGTGCAGACCTTTGTTATGGAATATAACGAAGCAGTTGTTGTAAATGCCATCCGCCGCGAAATGGATCGTGGGGGTCAGGTGTATTATCTTTACAATCGCATCGATGGCATCGAGCGGGCAGCTGCCCGATTGCAAGAGGCTCTGCCCGATGCGCGCATAGGCATTGCCCATGGCAGAATGAGCGAAACTCAGCTTGAGGAAATCATGATGTCACTTTTAGATGGCGAGATCGATGTGCTTGTGTGCACCACCATCATCGAAACAGGTCTTGATGTATCCAATGTCAACACCATAATAATAGAAAATGCCGATTGCCTCGGTCTGTCGCAGCTATATCAGCTAAGGGGCAGGGTAGGGCGGTCTAACCGCATGGCATATGCCTATCTTACCTATTATCCCGGCAAGATTCTCGACCAGGTTGCCCACAAACGCCTTCAGGCAATCAAAGAATTTACCGAATTTGGCTCAGGCTTCAAAATTGCCATGCGTGACCTTGAAATAAGAGGTGCAGGCAACCTTTTGGGCAAAGAGCAACACGGCAACATGAATCTTGTGGGCTATGATATGTATTGCATGCTTTTAGAGCAGGCAGTCAAAGAAAAGAAAGGCGAAACCTACCGCGCTCCTTTGGAAATCTCGGTAGATATCAGCGCCGATTCATATATTCCGTCAGACTATGTCGAATATGAGCATCAGCGCATTGATTTATATAAGAAAATAGCCGCCATCGACTCCGAAAAGGACTATTATGATATTCAGGCTGAGTTTATTGACCGTTTTGGCGATTTGCCAAAGAGCGTCATCAATCTCATTGATATATCCTACATCAAGTCGCTTTGCCGCGTATGCGAAATTTCGGAGATAGTTCAAAAGGATAACACAGTCACTTTTTCGTTTACTGATTATGCCAGCCCCGAAGCGGTAATCGCGCTTATTTCCGAATATGAAAAAGACATGAAATTCATGGGCGGTGCCAAATCACACCTTGTGTATAAATTGAGCGGCAACCCCATCGATAATATTAAAATTATATTACAAAAGCTTGCAAAAACAATACAAGATGCGCAATAAGAGTTATTATATAATAAACAAGAAAAGTGAGGTGGTTTGTTATGAAATTTTGCAAATATCTTATATCTTTTATATTAATGGTTTCTTTGTTGTTTGCACTTGGTGCTTGCTCCGGCATTTCTGATCCGTCAGATAGTGCGGTTTACATCAGCGTTGATAGTAAGCCGCTGACCAAAGAGTATATAGGCTATTTCTTCTATGTGGCACAGAGCAGCATGCTTTCAGAGGCAGGCCACACAACTGACAACTCCACCGACGAAGACATAGCGCTTTATTGGCAAACAACTGAGATAGAGGGCAAAAATGCAGTGGAGGTTGCCCGTGATGTGGCAGCTGACAATGCAGTGTTTCAAACAGTTCAATATCTCAAGGCTGTGGCCGAAGGCATTTTGCTTACTTCTGATGAACAAGCTGCCATCGATGCCGATGTAGCTTCTGTTGTTACTGCTCAGGGCGGCGAAGAGGCTTTTAGTGCACTTCTTGCCGACATGGGCACCAACATGCAGGCCTACAAGCAGATAATAACCGAAAATGCATATATTTCAAAGCTCTATAGCACCTATGATGCAAATGGACTTCTTGACATATCAGATGCAGAGCTTCTGGCATTCTCCGAGGCCCATGCCGAGGAATTTTCGCCTGACATGATGCTTGATGCAGCCAAAAAAGAAAAGTTCAATGCCATAGCCAAGCAGTGGGAAAAAGATGCAGAAATATTCATTGATGATGAAGCAATGAAACAATTTGAAATATAACAAAAATCACCGATTAATTGTTAATCGGTGATTTTTCTTTTAGATTCAAAAAACTTTTTCATTATGCTTTTACATTCATCTTCGCAAAAGCCATAATACACTTCGCATTTGTGGGGCAGCATGTTTGCCAGATTTGTCACAGAGCCCATGCACCCTGTTTTTGGCTCTTCGCAACCTATATACACGCGCCTTATGCGCGCATTTGCTATAGCTCCTGCACACATTGCACACGGCTCCACCGTCACATACATCTCGCAAGAATCGAGCACCTTTTCGCCCGTCATCTTCATTGCGGCTTTAATAGCATTCATTTCTGCATGGCAGGTGCAATCCTTTTCTTTTTCGCACTTGTTGTGTGACGAGGCTATCACAATGCCGTCTTTCACAATCACAGCCCCTATGGGCACTTCGTTTTCGTCATATGCTTTTTGTGCTTCGCCGAGGGCGAGCTTCATGTAGTTCATTTATTTTTCACCTCGTGCACTTTCGAAGCAAAACATTCGTGCTTTTCTATCGAAGCAAAAATGTTTTTTGCTATATTTTTATTTTCTGCACTCATTTGTCTTATCATGTTTTTAATCTTTTGCCTGTCTGTGTGACCGTCAACAGGGCACACCTTTTCGCTCACGGGTATGGCGTTTCGCTTTCTGGCTGCCGCTATAAGACCCTCGGGCACTGCAACCATCGGTCTTATGATGCATATGTTTTTGTCATCATAGCAGGTCACCGGCTCAAAGCATTCGATTTTGCCGTTTTTAAAAATATTCATCAAAAGAGTTTCGTTGGCATCTTCTCTGTTGTGCCCCAGGGCAATTTTATTGTTGCCAAGCTTTTCGGCAGTACCGCAAAGGGCAGCTCGCCTCATTCTGGCACACAGCGAGCATGGGCTTTTTTCCTTCATTTTGTCAAACACCACGGTTTTAATCACGGTTTTTTCAATGTGGCAGTCAATTGCTTTGTCGCGGCAATATTTTTCCACGCTCGAAAAATCCGCCCCCTCAAAGCCAATGTCAATGCATATTGCGCCAAGCTCAAATCTTTGCGGATAAAACTCTCTGAGCTGGCCGAGAGCCTCAAGCATCACCATGCTGTCTTTGCCGCCCGATACCGCGGCAGCTATTTTGTCGCCTTCGTGTATCATATCATATTTTTGAATTGTACTTCGCATAATGCTCATGATTCGTTTCATGCCAATCACCCTTTTAATAAAACAAAAAACGCACACCGAAGTGTGCGTTTTAAAAAGCGGAAGACGAGATTCGAACTCGCGACGTTCACCTTGGCAAGGTGACGCTCTACCACTGAGCCACTCCCGCATAGCTTTGCTACGAGAGTTAGTATATCAGCTTTTACCCTTTTTGTCAAGCGTTTTTTTATTTTTGTATAATTTAATCAGTATTGGCAAAAATATTTCAAAACCTTTGTTAAAAATTTTTGCATGCACTGAAAAATTTTCCTTGATTTTATCCTTCACTTATGGTAAAATATTATGCGGTAAATACACACATATGCCGATGGCAGTGAGTTTGCAGCAGAAATCCGACATAGTTTTTGCTGTCTTGTTGTCAGATGACGCATATGGAGGGTAAAAAAATTTGGAGGTGAATTAATATGTCAGTTATTTCAATGAAGCAGTTGTTAGAAGCAGGTGTTTACTTTGGACACCAGACCAGAAGATGGAACCCCAAAATGGCGGAATACATCTACACCGAAAGAAACGGTATCTACATCATCAATCTTCAGAAAACAGTAAAGAAGATTGTTGAAGCTTATGATTTCATCAAAGAAATCGCTCAAAACGGTCAGGATATCCTTTTTGTCGGCACAAAGAAGCAGGCTCAGGAATCCATCAAAGAAGAAGCTGAAAGAGTAGGCATGTACTTTGTAAATGCAAGATGGCTCGGCGGTATGCTCACCAACTTCAAAACAATCCAGAAGAGAATCGGCAGACTCAACCAGCTCAAAAAGATGGAAGAAGACGGCACATACGATCTTCTCCCCAAAAAGGAAGTTGTTAAGCTCAGACTCGAATGTGAAAAGCTCGAAAAATATCTTGGCGGTATCAAAGATATGAAAAAGCTTCCCGGAGCTATGTTTGTTGTAGACCCCAGAAAAGAAAAAATTGCAGTTGCTGAAGCTAAGAAACTCGGCATTCCCGTTGTTGCTATTGTTGATACCAACTGTGATCCCGACGATGTTGATTATGTAATCCCCGGCAACGATGATGCCATCAGAGCAGTTAAACTCATCGCTTCCACCATGGCAAACGCTGTTGTAGAATGCCGTCAGGGTGAAGATGCTCCTCTGGCAGCTGAAGAGCAGGCAGAAGCATAATCATTATAAACGAAAATATAATCGGGAGGTAATATAATATGTTTACAGCTAAAGATGTAAAAGAACTCAGAGAAAGAACCGGCTGTGGAATGATGGATTGCAAAAAAGCTCTCACTGACTCCAACGGCGATATGGAAAAAGCTATAGAATTTTTGAGAGAAAAAGGCCTCGCTGCTGTTGCTAAAAAAGCAGGCAGAATTGCTGCTGAAGGTGTTGTAAGCGCCTACATCAGCGAAGACGGCAAAATCGGCGCTGTTATCGAAGTTAACTCCGAAACTGACTTCGTTGCCAAAAATGCTGATTTCGTAGCTTTTGTTGACACACTTGCAAAAATCGTTGCAGAAAATAACCCTGCAGACATTGATGCTCTCAAAGCATTGAAATTCGATGACAACCTCACCGTAGAAGAAATGCTCAGAGAAAAAGTTCTCACCATCGGTGAAAACATGAACATCAGAAGATTCCAGAGATTTGAAGGCTGCGTAAATTCCTACATTCACGGCGGCGGCAAAATCGGTGTGCTTGTTAACTTCGAAACTGCTGCATCAGCAGATAAGATTGCTGGCATGGCTAAGAATGTATGTATGCAGATTGCATCCATGAATCCCAAATACAAAGACGAAGCAAGCGTTCCTGCTGATGAAGTTGAAAAAGAAAAAGAAATTCTCACTCAGCAGGCTATCAACGAAGGCAAACCTGCAAACATTGCAGAAAAAATGGTTGCCGGCAGAATCAAAAAATACTTCAAAGAAATCTGCTTGCTCGATCAGGCATACATCCTTGACGGCGACATCGATGTTGCAAAATACATTGCAAACACAGGCGCTGAAATCGGCGAAGCTATCAC
>JAFVSB010000207.1 GCA_017503945.1 Clostridia bacterium | reverse complement strand
ATTTACTATGGATTTAAAATGATTGCCTCTTTCTTCAAAATTTTTGTACATATCAAAGCTGGCACACGCGGGTGACAAAATCACAGAAGCAGTGTGATTTTCGCCAAGCATACCTTTTGCAAATGCAAAAGCCAGCTTGACTGCATTTTCCATATCATTGGCAATCATTATGGGAAGCTTCTTTTTGGGATTTGCCCTTGCTTCCACCTCGGCTTTTATCTTCTCGGCAGTTGCACCAATTAGAACCAAAGCACTTACGCGCTGCCAGATTTTGTCTGCAAGCTTATTAAAGTCGAGGTTTTTGTCATAACCTCCTGCTATGAGCGCAATTCTGCCGGGGGGTTGAGCTTCAAGCCCTGCAATGGTGCGTGTGGGAGAAGAACCGATGGAATCATTGTAGAAAGAAACACCATCGAGCTTTCTTACAAATTCCATTCGATGCTCAACGCCTGAGAAATTCTGCGCCACATGCAATATTGTCTGCTCACTTACGAAAGGATATACAGCGCAAATTGCCGCCATGTAGTTTTCAATATTATGAACGCCTTTTATCTTTATTTGATCAGTATCAAGAATTTTCTTTGAATGATAATATATGGCTCCATCTTTGACATAAGCGCCAGTGGTTTCAGCTTTTCGGCTGAACATGTCAACTTCATGCTCATAACTTGATGCAAGTGAATTTGTTATGTCATTGTCATTATTCAAAACAAGTCTGCAATTTTCTTTTTGAAATTTATATATATTGGTCTTGGCATCGATATACTCCTGCATATCGAGATGATAGTCAAGGTGATTTGGAGTGATGTTGGTGATGACAGCCACCTCGGGTGAATAGTGAAGCGACTGAAGCTGAAAGCTTGAAAGCTCCAACACGACCATGTCATCGGCAGTGATTTCATCAAGACGGGATAAAAGAGGCGTGCCTATATTTCCGCCCACATATGTCTGATAGCCTTCGTGCTTTAGCATTTCGTATACAAGTGATGTGGTGGTGGTCTTGCCATCGCTGCCTGTTATGCCGATGATTTTGCACGGGCACATTGCCATAAACATCTCGATTTCACTTGTAACCGTTTTGCCATCGGCAATAGCCTTTTGAATCTGGGGAGTGCTGAGTTTTATGCCGGGGGATTTAATGATGATGTCAAAATCATCAAGATGATCAAGATAATCATCACCAAGATACAAGCTCTGACAATTCTTTTTGAGGATATCAAGTATATTTTTATCAAATTTTTCTTGTGTATTTTTGTCGCAGCCGCAAACCTTTGCGCCCAGACCGTTCAAAAACTCTATAGCAGGCACATTGCTTATTCCAAGACCAAGAACAGCAATCTTTTTGCCGGCTATAACTCCTTTGAAAAGTTCATAGTTCACATTGAGCATGACTTTACCCTCCAATCATATAACAAAAAAGTGTGTAAAAAACCATATGATTTTTTACACACTCTTTTAAACATACATAAACCCCGCCGAGCCGTTACTCAGGGACATATTTTTAACCTGCTATGCAGGTGGACTCCGCCTGACTGCTTAAATGTTCCCTTGTCATAGCATGGTCTACAGCCACAGTCAGAGATAGGATTCCTTTCTAAAACTATCGGTTAAAATATTATCCTTTTCACGCACACCGCAGGGCACTGCTGATGTAAATAATAGCACACAAGCAATAAAAAATCAATAGAAATTTTTGTATGAAAACATATTAGTCAATGATGTCAAATTCTTCACCGCATCTGTTTTTGAACATTTCAAAAGCAGCATCAAGTTCTTCTTCATTTTCAATAGAAACAAAAACATCTTCGCCCGAAGTTTCTGTTTCAAGCCGCATAATGAAAACCTCGGATTCATCGACATCGATGTCTTCAGGAGTTGCAAGTGCAGCATATTTTTTGCCTGCAAGCTCAAATGAATCGACAATCTCAAGCTGAATTGCTTCATCATTTTCATCATAAAAAGTAAGGATGTTGTTTTCTTCCATGTTATATTTCTCCTTTTCGTCTTACAGCATCAGTGTCAAGATAAGTTTGAAGTATGATTTCGGCAGCTACAGTGTCAATAACTGCTTTGCGCGATTTACCTCGAGTGTTGGTAGAGTTAAGAAAATGAGTTGCCTCCACAGTGGTGAGGCGCTCATCCTGAAACACGATTTTTAGCTCAGGCAAACGGCTTTGAAGGTCACCGGCAAAGTCTTTGGTGACCTCGGCTCTTATTCCCAAAGTGCCGTTGAGATTTTTGGGCATGCCTATAACTGCCAAGCCCACTTCGTGCTCTTCAATGAGTGAAACTATAGAATCGAGCATTTTAGAATATACTTTGTTGGGCAAAGTTTTAAGCCCCTGTGCAGTAATGCCTAAAAGATCACTAAGAGCAATGCCAACTCTTGAATCTCCATAGTCTATTCCCATAATTCTCATTAGTAGTACCTCAATACTTATCAATAATAAATATATATTACCATATTTGTGATAATATTTCAACATTTTATTAAATAAATTTCAAAATAAATTACCCATGCCAAAGTGGGTCGTTTCTTTCAGTCGTTTATTTACATCAAGCAGTTTCATACATGCATGATATAGTTCTTCTTTAAAGTTACCGTCTTGAAAATAATACATCTGAAAAATAGCATCTTCATAATCATCGAATGCATGATGATTGGAAAACGAAAGAACGATATTTTTGTTGTTTTCCCAAATTTTTGAAACGATATCGATATCGCCTCTGCTTACAGTTTCGTTTTGGATTCTGTCACGCGTTTGCATAAGAGTTAGCTCTATTGCACTGCAAAATCTATTTATAATTATTGCTTCTGCCACAGACAACGATGCCAATATAAGCGCTATGGTCAAAATGACAGCCCAAGTGCGCACACTCACACCTCTTTCATTACACAATAAACTTCTTTTTGAGAATTAACCGAAAGCAAAAATATATCGCTGAGTCTGTTTTTGCCTATAAAACCGCCAACATCTTTTATGTTAAAAGGGGAATTTTGCAATACGGCATTTTGGATTTGCCCGTCGCACACCAACACATATGCGCGTTCACTTTCGTTTTCTTTGGTTACAACCGAAATTTTACCGTTGGTTTCTAAAAGAGCACAGCTCACTTTAGAGATATCAAAAATATCAAGCATGCGCAGCTCTTCCATGAGGTCAGAAATGCTGTATCTTGCTTTGCGCATTTCCTTTTGGTCTATGATGCCGTTACGGATTATATATGTGGGTCTTCCTGTGACTGCTAAGCGAATTTTAGAGGATTTCATGCACAAATATGAAAGCAGTGTTTCTGAAAAAACGAGGGTGAATATGGGCACTATGCCATAAAGCAGCGGAATTGCGCTTTCACTCATGGGCACAGTGGCAAGGTCTGATATCATGATTGCCACCACAAGCTCTGATGGCTGAAGTTCACCGATTTGCCTTTTGCCCATCACTCTGAGGGAAATCACTACCAAAGAATACAGAATTAAAGTTCTTGTGAGAGAAATTAACAAAATTTTGCACCACTTTAATCAGAATTTTTTTCAACTTTATTTATATTATGACTTTACATATTGTAAAATATGTGTTAAAATATGTGTATTATTAGTACTGAGGTGATATTGTATGGCCAAAAAGAAGGAGCAGACTGCTCTTATTTACAAAGGCAGACCGCTTGTAAAACGCGGTAATGAGGTTATATATGGTGACATTAACGATAAATATTACATCCACATCAGAATTCTCGAAACTGAAGTTGAAAAAGATCTTGAGCTTGCTTCAGAGGTTGTGGTTTCTTTGATGCAGGGCGTAAGAATCGTAAAAAAAGCTGAAAGAGAAGGAATCTATCGCGCACTTGATATTGGTGCATTCTGGCTTGAAGATGCCATAGAAAATAATTGAGATTGTTAAAAATTTAGCGAGGCAATTTTGCCTCGCTTATTTAATCCCCAAAATACAGGAGTGATATTGTTGAAAAACTATTTTAATTTAACCATGCTTACCGATTTTTATGAGATTACTATGTCGAATGGTTATTTTGAACACGGAATAAAAGATCAGATTGCCTGCTTTGACATGTTTTTCAGAAAGGTGCCTGACAATGGCGGGTTTGCTATTATGATGGGTCTTGAGCAGCTCATTGATTACATAAAAGATCTTGAGTTTGATGCAGAAGATATTGAATATCTCAGATCCAAAAATATGTTTAGCGAGGAGTTTTTGGAATACCTTGCCAATTTCAAGTTCACATCAGATGTGTGGGCGATTGAAGAAGGAACACCTATCTTCCCGCATGAGCCTATAGTTAAAGTCATTGGACCTGCAATTGAAGTTCAGTTCATAGAAACCATGGTGCTTCTGACAATAAACCACCAAAGCCTGATTGGCACAAAGACCAATCGCATAGTGCGCGCAGCACAAGGCAGACCTGTGATGGAGTTTGGCTCCAGAAGAGCTCAGGGACCTCATGGCGCCATAAACGGTGCAAGAGCTGCATATATTGCAGGCTGCAGCGGAACTGCATGCACAATATCAGACATTATGTACAAAACTCCCGCTCTTGGCACAATGGCTCACAGCTGGATTCAGATGTTTCCCACAGAATATGATGCATTTTTGGCTTATGCCAAAACATATCCTGAAAACTGCACTCTTTTAATTGACACCTATAATGTGCTCAAGTCTGGATTGCCAAATGCTATTAAAGTGTTTAAAGAGTACCTTATACCCAATGGTTTCACCAAAGGCGGTGTGAGAATAGATAGTGGTGACATAACATATCTCACAAAAAAAGTACGCAAAGCTCTTGATGATGAAGGCCTGCATGACATTAAAATTGTCATCAGTAATTCACTTGATGAATACATTATACGCGATCTGCTTACCCAGGGGGCGCAAATTGATTCGTTTGGAGTGGGTGAAAGACTAATCACCTCAAAATCCGAGCCTGTGTTTGGCGGAGTATATAAGCTGGCGTCAGTGTTTGAAGACGGAGCGGAAATCCCCAAAATAAAGCTTTCGGAAAATGTGGAAAAAATCACCACCCCATGCAGTAAAAGAGTGGTACGACTTTATTCCAACGATACCGGCAAAGCGATTGCCGATGTTTTGATGCTTGCAGATGAGTCACTACCCGATGGCAGCGATTATGAGATTTTTGACCCTCAGCATACATGGAAACGAAAAGTTGTTACAGACTATCATGCCAAAGATTTGTTAGTACAGATTTTCGATAAAGGAAACTGCATATATGAATCGCCTGATATAGAGAGCATCAGAAAACACTGTGCCGAGCAGGTAGACTCACTTTGGAACGAAGTGAAGCGATTTGAAAATCCTCATGATTACTATGTTGACCTATCGCCAAAGCTCTGGAACATCAAAAACAATCTTTTGAACAAGCATAAATAAAAAAGGAGGTATTATGTTGAAATTATTGACATTTAAAGGTGGTACTCACCCGAATGATCACAAGGAAACCACACAAAACATTCCCATAAGAGAACTTACTCCTTCAAAAGTAATGGTGTACCCATTGTCACAGCATATAGGTGCTCCGTGCACCCCTGTGGTGGCAGTGGGAGATAAAGTGGTTATGGGCCAGCTTCTGGGCGAAAGCTCGGCATTCGTATCAGCTCCTATTCATTCAACAGTATCGGGCAAGGTTATAGCTATTGAAAAACGCCCCCACCCCAACGGAACAAAAGTGATGAGCGTGGTTGTTGAAAACGATTTTGAAGATACATTAGCTGACTATATCAAGCCATATGACGATTCACATTCACTCAGTGCATCTGAAAAGCTTGAGATAATAAAGCAAGCAGGTATAGTGGGTCACGGCGGTGCAACATTTCCAACTCACATTAAACTGAATCCGCCACCTGACAAAAAAATAGACTGCTGCATTATAAACGGTGCCGAATGTGAACCATATCTTACATCAGACTATCGCGTTATGCTCGAAAACCCTGAAGATGTTTTTGAGGGAATAAAAGAAATCATGTCAATCCTTGGAATCGAAAAAGCATATATCGGCATTGAAAACAACAAACCTGAAGCAATAAAAGTGATGGAAAAGCATGCAGAAAATTACCAAGGCATCGAAGTGTGTGCATTAAAAACAAAGTACCCTCAGGGCAGTGAAAAGCATCTTATAAAAGCAATAACAGGCCGCGAAGTGCCCAGCGGCAAGCTTCCTGCTGATGTTGGTGTGGTTGTGGACAACATTGACACATGCACAGCCATCTGTCATGCCATCAAATACAGACAACCCGTATTCACAAGAATAGTTACCGTGGCAGGACTTGGGGTTAAAAACCCCGGTAACTACAAGGTGCGCCTTGGCACAAGCTTTGCTGACATATTTGCAGCAGCAGATATTGACGAAAGCATCACCGCAAAAGTTATCATGGGCGGACCCATGATGGGAACTTCTCAGGCAAATCTTGATGCAGTTGCCATTAAAGGCACATCGGCTCTGCTTGCTCTCACAAAAGAGGAAATAAGCCTTGATGAAGAAACTGCATGCACAAGATGCGGCAAATGCGTGAGCAAGTGCCCCATGGGTCTGATGCCTGTGCAGCTAAACAGCTTTGCACAAATTGATGATATGGAAACCTGCCTGAAATATGACATAATGGATTGCATCGAATGCGGAGTATGCTCGTTTACATGCCCGTCGGCAAACCATATCACCCAGAGAATTAAGCTTGCCAAAAGAAAAATTGCGGCTAACCGCAAGAAATGAGGTGCAAACACATGGATAAACTTATAGTCTCATATTCACCGCATATTCACGGTGCAAACAATATAAGAAATATAATGAGAGATGTTACCATTGCTCTTATTCCCGCAATTATTGGCGGTGTTTATTTCTTTGGATTAGGCGCCCTTGTGACAATAATTTCTTCAGCCGCTTTCTGCGTGCTGTTTGAATACTTATGGAACAAAGCGACTAAAAACAAAAATACTACAGGCGACCTCAGCGCCATTGTGACAGGTGTGTTACTTGCTCTCACGCTCCCGCCCAGCGTACCCCTTTGGATGGTAATGATTGGCGATGCGTTTGCAATTATAGTTGTAAAATGTTCTTATGGCGGTTTGGGTCAGAATTTTGTGAACCCTGCACTTGCTGCAAGAGCATTCCTGATGGCGTGCTGGCCTGTGGCTAT
>JAFVSB010000206.1 GCA_017503945.1 Clostridia bacterium | reverse complement strand
TAACCAATGTCACCAACATCAAATGAAACATTCTCGCCTTCTGCCTTAAGGGTTGTGAAGTAAGTTGAAAGTTCATATGAACCGCCGTTTGTTTTTACATAGCTATCGCCACTGCTGAGCTCCTCAATGGTTTCAACAGGTTTAACTGAAGATATGATAACAGTTGTGTTTTCTGTGGTACCATAAGGCTTTGCAACACTTACAACATCATATTCTACAATCTGACCAAGAGTAGCATTTGAAGCAGAACCGCCTTTGGTGGAGATGCGCTTTACAGTGGTGGTGTCTTCATCGAGAGTAGCGGGTTCGATGCCTGTTTTTGAAGCAAATTTGTCATACAAGGTCCAGATACCGTTGTTTTCGGTGGGTTTTGCGTTGGCAACATAGGTCACATAGCTTTCTACAAATGCAACTTCAGCACTTTTTGCATTGCCGTCATTGCTGAGGAATGTGATTTTGCCATCGGTAACATTGAGTCTTTCAGAAATATCGAAGCCTGCTCCGATATCTGAAGGATCAACAGGAACACCGTTATATACTACAAATACATCATCGAGTAAAATCTTTGTGGCTTTGTCGTCTAATTCATCGTCTTCGTTTTTGTAGTAAGATAAAGCTGTGTCAGAAACAGATGCAATCATGTCGGCATCAACAGTGATAAGCTCGTTAATACCTGACTGCTTGCGAATGTTTGTGAGTTCATTCTTGGAATTATACATAAAGGTTACAGAATAACCAACCAAGTCTTTGAGAGCATCAACAGAGTATTTGCCTATGCCATAAGCTTCTCTGCCAATGAGAACCTGAGTCTTTTTAACAGAAGCGCCATTGAGTGTATAGTCAATTACACCGAGAACGATGCCTTCGTCTTCAGTAGCGTTATCTTTGCTTTCGCCAAAAGAAGAGTCAACTGTACCATAGGTGGGTCTGCCGTTGATGTCGATACCTGTCTGAACAAGGGGCTTACACTCGCGCATATTGAAAATAAGCTGAGCTACAAGGCCTCTGGCTGCAGGGGCATCGCCATAAGAAAATGCGCCCTTGGCAAGACCAATCTGAGTTGCAATATCTACATAACCTTTATACCAGGGGGTGAGGGTTTTGTCTACAACGGGTTCATAACCGAGTGTGCAGACAATCATCTTAACAGCTTCGCCGTATGTAACGGTGTTGGTAGGACGGAAGGTGCCGTCTTCATAGCCGTTTACAGCCTTCACACCTACTGCATATGCAATGTAAGGAATAGCCCAAGCACTCGGTGAGCTGGAATCTGCCACATCGGAGAACTGAGTGGTAGTAGCATTGAACATGGTTCCTGAAGGAGCACTTGCAGTGGCAAGAAGCTTGGAAAATTCGGCACGGGTGATTGTGTTGTCGGGCTTGAAGGTGCCGTCCTCATAGCCATTTATAATACCATCTTCAACCAAAGTGGTGATTGCTTCGAAATATGCATTGGTATCTGCCACATCTGAAAAATCAGCTGCACCTGCTAAGGTAGCAGAAAAACTGAATACAGATGAGAGGACAAAAATCAATGTCATAAACAAAGCAAAAGCGCGTTTACTTGATTTCATTTTTTTTACCTCCGTTTATTATGGATTTCTTTAGTGAAAGCTAAAGATACCTATTTAAGGATATTATATCATTTGACCAGACTATAGTCAACAAGAATTATCATTTGAAAACTAAATGTAATAAACAACACCGAAAGCTTAAAGCTTTCGGTGTTGTTGTTTAAAATTCGATTTGTATTACTTTACCATGACGCAATGATTTTGTCACATCAATAATGCGCTGATTTTCACTGCCGCGGAATTTGAGAGTGATGTTTTTGAGTGACTGGACAAACGGTCCGTCTACAAGCACATCAATCATCGAAAGCATGCTGTCGGTAACTTCGCAATGTGCTCTGCCACAAAGCAGCTGCTCAAATGTATATCCCGAATAGCACCAAACCGTCTTTTGGGGGTATGCCTGCTTAACACGAGAGAGAAAAGGCTCGAGTGCCCTTTGGTTTGACGGCTCCATAGGTTCGCCTCCAAGCAGCGACAAACCGCCTATATAGTCAGGCGAAAGCAAGGAAAGTATGCGGTCCTCAGCAGCTTTGTCAAAAGGCTCTCCATAGGCAAAATCCCATGTGTCGGCATTGAAGCAACCGGGGCAATGATGGGTGCAGCCCGACACGAAAAGTGATACCCTGATGCCAATGCCGTTGGCTATGTCGGTTGCTTTGATAGCTCCATAGTTCATTACAGATGAAGCACCCTTTCTTTGATTTCCTGAGTTCTGCCCTGATTCCAATACTGACTGCCTATATAACCGCAGGTGCGGCGGGCAACATTCATTTTGGCCTGGTCAGTGTTACCGCAATTGGGGCATTTCCAGCCAAGCTTGCCGTCTTCCTCGAAGATGACAATCTCGCCGTCATAGCCACACACCTGACAATAGTCACTTTTGGTGTTGAGCTCGGCATACATGATATTGTCATAGATGAAGCGGATAACCTGAAGCACAGCTTCTATGTTGTCCTGCATATTGGGCACTTCCACGTAGCTTATGGCTCCGCCTGGTGAAAGAGCCTGGAATTTAGACTCAAGCTCGAGCTTTTTGAAAGCGTCGATTTCTTCGGTAACATGAATATGATATGAATTGGTAATGTAGTTACGGTCGGTCACGCCTTTGATTTTGCCAAAGCGCTTTTGCAGACATTTGGCAAATTTGTAGGTGGTGGATTCAAGAGGTGTGCCATAGAGAGAATAGTGAATGTTCTCAGCTTCTTTCCATTTGGCACATGCGTCGTTAAGCTTTTGCATAACCTTAAGACCAAATGCCTCGCCTTCAGGTTCGGTGAGTTTTTTGCCTGTGATAGCATACACACACTCCCAAAGACCTGCATAGCCCAATGATATGGTGGAATATCCGCCGTGGAGGAGCTTGTCGATGGGTTCGCCTTTTTCAAGACGGGCAAGAGCGCCATGCTGCCAGAGAATGGGAGCAGCATCAGAAAGAGTGCCTTCAAGACGCTCATGGCGGCACTTAAGTGCCCTATGGCAAAGCTCAAGACGCTCGTCGAGAATCTGCCAGAATTTTTCTTCGTCTTTGCCATCGGTGCATGCACTGCATGCTGCATCTACAAGATTGATGGTGACAACGCCCTGATTGAAACGGCCATAGTATTTTGGTTTGCCGTTTTCATCAACATATGGAGTGAGAAAGCTTCGGCAACCCATGCATGTGTAGCAATTGCCGTTGCCGTTGGAGTCAACCTTGAGCTTGAGCATCATTTTTTCGGAAATGTAATCAGGAACAAGGCGTTTGGCGGTGCATTTTGCAGAAAGCTCTGTGAGATACCAATAAGGTGATTCGGGGGTTATGTTGTCTTCTTCAAGCACATATATAAGCTTGGGAAATGCAGGGGTTATATACACACCGGCTTCGTTTTTCACTCCAATGTAGCGCTGGAGAAGAGTTTCTTCTATAATAATGGCAAGGTCTTTCTTTTCCTGCTCATTTTTGGCTTCGCCAAGATACATGAACACTGTGATAAAAGGTGCCTGACCGTTGGTTGTCATGAGGGTAACAACCTGATACTGAAGGGTCTGCACGCCGCGCTGAATCTCTTTGCGCAAATTTCGTTCAACTATCTGAGATACAATGACATCATCGGGAGTGCCGCCTACAGCCATGATGGTCTCGATGGTTTCCTTGCGGATTTTTTCGCGCGATACCTGCACAAAAGGTGCAAGATGGGCAAGCGATATGCTCTGGCCGCCATATTGATTTGATGCAACCTGCGCTATAATCTGGGTGGAAATGTTGCAGGCTGTGGAGAAGCTATGGGGCTTTTCTATCATTGTGCCGCTGATGACGGTGCCGTTTTGGAGCATGTCCTCAAGATTTACAAGGTCACAATTGTGCATATGCTGAGCGTAGTAGTCGGCATCGTGGAAATGAATGATGCCGTCTTCATGAGCCTGGACAACATCAGGCGGCAAAAGAATTCTCTTGGCAAGGTCTTTGGAAACCTCACCTGCCATATAGTCGCGCTGAACACTGTTGACAGTGGGATTTTTGTTGGAATTTTCCTGTTTTACCTCTTCATTATTGCACTCAATAAGACTCAGTATCTGATTGTCGGTTGTGTTTGCAACACGGGCAAGGTTACGGGTGAAGCGATAACGAATGTATCTTTTGGCGGTTTCGGGAGCGCCCTGCAATATGATGTGAGTTTCGACAAGCTCCTGAATTTCTTCTACAGAAAGACTCCTGCCCATTTCGGCGCAATGATCCTCGATTACATTGGTAATATATTCAATTTGTCTTTTGGAAAGCTCCGGTTTTTTGTCGGTAGCTTCGTTTGCCTTTTCGATGGCAATGGTTATCTTGGCGCGGTCAAATTCTTCTTCAACACCGCTTCGTTTCACGATTTTCATTTCCGTTCTCCTTTTACAAATTTTCATTTAAATCTATATGTAAACATCTGTCGATTGGCAACAATATCTTGTGCGCTAATATATTATATACCACAACATCTATGATGTCAATACCTTTTATAATAAATTAATCAAAAAAACACAGAGCTTGTAAAAAGACGGTTTTATATCTTTGCAAGCTCTGTGTTATACGCTTTTAAAAACCTAAAAGCCACACCAAAAAAACAAAAATCATGAGTTCACATCATCATTGGCAGCTGAATCTGCCGCAGATGAGACTGTTGGCTCTGTTGGCTCAATCGCGGAAGTGCTTTCTTCATCAATCGCGGGCATCTCAGGCAGCACAGGCGCCTGACTTTCGATACTCTCGCGTTTTTTGGTTCCCACTATTTCCACCTGAGTGGTGGGGCTATAGGAGCTCTTGGCAAGAAGAGTGCGCGACACAAGCTCGCCGTTTTCTTTTATGATTTTGTATGATTGAGTGTTGGTGCCATTTGCTCCGCGCTCTTGCACCTTGCGCTCATCTTCATACATGGTGTCATCTTCTATAACTGTGGTAGAATATTGGCGTGAGCCTGTGATGATTGTCTCAATGGAAATGTCTTTAAGATATTTTTTTCTTCCATATATATTAACCGTGAGATTGCTGCCATCGGCAATCACTTCGAGCTTGACGGGGGTTTCTTTGTTATTTTTGAATTTAAAATCTATGGTGCCATAAGACACGGTGGCATCTCTGCCAAGAGGCACATATGACACAGGGAGGCTGTGGTTGGTGCGATACACAATCTCAAGATCGGCAAACACTACTGCATTGTAGAGTGTTGACGATACCTGACATATGCCTCCGCCAATGCCGTCGATAACCTTGCTGCCACTGTAGACATGAGCCACCTTATAGCCTGTGGCAGAAGTACGGGGACCTACGATGTCATTAAACGAAAACACCTCACCGGGGTTTAGAATCTTGCCGTTTATATTGGATGACGCAAGGCGAATGTTTTCTTTGCGGTTGGGTGAGCTGGAAGAATAATCAGTAGAGAATGTGCCTATGACGCAATCTGTAAACTCTGCTTCAAGCTCTTCGGCAGTGATTTCCGGATATGTGATAACAGCAGGGATAATGTAGCTTTGGGTGTTTTTTTCATTTGCTTTTATAATGCGCTTTGCCTCGTCGCAATCAATCTTCACTCCCACAACCTCGCCTATGATGTTGATGTTGTCACCGTTTTGGTCACACACTGCATCCACAGGGTCGCGGTTGTATTCTTCGCAAAACGCATCGGGATTTATGGCTTCGGGCAAAATATCTTCAATCTGCACTGAAACAGGTGCATCAAGACTTGAATTGGTGAAAGCCTTTGCAATGGCTTTCACCACCTCGACTCCGTTTATACCTCTGCCACTTTTACCATTGGTGACAATAAGGCAGTCTTCCCCTATTTCAACCGTATATTGCTGCACATCTGTAATGTGCTCAGGCAAATTCTCACTGAGAGTGTATTGCAAAAGATTCATATCGCACGAAAGGCTGAGGTCAATTTGTTGATGATTATTTTTAAAAGCAATCATGTTCTTAATTTTAGAAAAAACCGAACCATCTTTGCCATAGGCAACGGCAGAGTCGGCAGTGGCTTCAAAATCAGTGCCAAGACCCATTTGCGAGCCGTAAATTCTAAACTGCACACCCTCACATTCAATAAGCGGGTTTAGCTCATCGCCATCATATTCACGCTCAAGAGTTTCAAGCACCATATCGCGCTCCATGCCGCCAAGGTGCACATCGCCAATGTATACTCCATCATACACCCTGCTGCTAGATGCAGCATAAGCAAAGTAGCCAAATGCTGCCACTATCAAAGCAAGCATTATTGCAATGATGATTATTACAACATGAGTTTTCTTTTTTGAAGTCTTTGGTATCAGATCTTTGTTGTTGTTCATAATTTATCCCTCGTTTATATCATATGCGCATATCATAATTTTATCATTACCATTCTATCAAGTTTCAGAGCAAAAAGCAAGGGTTTGGCGAATTTTCGCCAAACCCTTTTGGTTTTCTTTAGCTTGCAGATTACTCAGCCATGCGTTTGTAGGTTTCGTATCTGTCAAGAAGGTCTTTTTCTGCTTTGTCAAAGAGCTCGCCTGCGATATCGGGATATGCTTTCTGGAGCATGAGATATCTGTTTTCACCAAGCATGAAGTCTTTGATGTTGCCTGTGGGCTCCTTGGAATCAAGGATGAAGGGATTCTTGCCGGCTTCTTTGAGGTCGGGGTTGAATCTCCAAAGGTGCCAGTAGCCTGTTTCAACTGCTTTCTTTTCTTCGGCAATTGAGTTAGCCATACCGCCTTTGGTCTTGATGCCGTGGTTGATACAGGGAGCATATGCAATGATGAGTGAAGGACCGGGATAAGCTTCAGCTTCTTTGATTGCATTTAATGCCTGCTGCATGTTTGCACCGAGGGCAATCTGAGCAACATATACATAGCCATATGTTGTAGCAATCATACCGAGGTCTTTTTTCTTAATCTTCTTACCTGATGCAGCAAACTTAGCAACAGCAGCTGTAGGTGTAGCCTTGGAGGACTGACCGCCTGTGTTAGAGTATACTTCGGTGTCTACAACGAAGATGTTGATGTCTTCGCCGGAAGCGATAACATGATCGAGACCGCCATAACCGATATCGTATGCCCAACCGTCACCACCGAATACCCACTGTGACTTCTTGATGAGGAAGTCTGTGCGGTCTGCAATCTGCTTGATGATGGGGTCGTTTTTGTCGGCATTTGCAAGAGCTGCTTCAACAAGAGCTGCAGCTTCGATTGATTTAGCTGCATTGTCTTTGCCTGCAATCCAAGCTTTGAAAGCATCTGCAAGTTCAGCACTGCAGCCTGCTTCGATTGCCTGATTCATCAAAGATTCAAGATTCTTTCTGTTTTTCTTAACAGCAAGTACCATACCCAGACCAAACTCAGCATTATCTTCAAAGAGGGAGTTAGCCCAAGCGGGACCTTTGCCCTCAGCGTTTTTGCAGTATGGCATTGAAGGTGCGGAGCCGCCCCAGATTGAAGTACAACCTGTAGCATTTGCAACCATCATTCTGTCACCAAAGAGCTGAGTGATGAGCTTGATATAAGGAGTTTCACCACAGCCTGCACATGCGCCTGAGAATTCAAGCATAGGAGTTGCAAACTGTGAGTTTTTGATGTTTTTAGCAACATCGATATCTTTCTGCTTGGTGGGAACTGTCATAGCATATTCCCAGTTGGGAGCTTCGATAGCTGATACTGCATCGATAGGTGTCATCTTGAGAGCCTGTACTTTTTCAGGACAAACATTAGCACAAACACCGCAGCCGAGACAGTCAAGCGGAGATACCTGCATTCTGAATTCCATGCCTTTGAAGCCTGTAGCGGGCTTTGTAACAAAAGCTTCAGGAGCAGCTGCTTTTTCTTCTTCGGTGAGAAGAACAGGTCTGATAGCAGCGTGAGGACAAACGAGTGAACACTGGTTACACTGAATACATTTGTCAACATCCCAAACGGGAACGCTAACTGCAACGCCTCTCTTTTCATATCTGGAAGTACCTGTTTCAAAGGTACCTGCTTCTTTGTCATTGCCTACAAATGTGCTTACGGGAAGCTTGTAGCCTCTCTGAGCATTAACAGGAGCAACGATATCTGTGATGAATGCGGGAACATCAGCTTTGGGAGCTTCTGCATCTTTGGCATCTTTCCAATCTGCAGGAACTTTAACCTCGTGGAGTGCTTCAATTGCACCGTCAACTGCATCACAGTTCATCTTAACGATTTCGTCACCCTTCTTGCCATAGGTCTTTTTGATAGCTGCTTTGATAAGCTCAACAGCCTGTTCAAAAGGAATAACATTAGCAAGCTTGAAGAATGCACTCTGAGTTACCATGTTGATTCTTGTCTGACCAAGACCAACCTTTACAGCAACATCTACAGCGTTGATGGTGTAGAATTTGATGTCATTTTCAGCAATATATCTCTTCATAGCTGCGGGGAGCTTTTCATTTAGCTCTTCATCGGACCATACGCAGTTGAGGAGGAATGTGCCGCCTTTTTTGAGGCCTTCGAGCACATCATACTGATATACATATGCAGGCTTGTGGCAAGCAATGTAGTCAGCTTCGTCGAGAAGGTAGGTTGACTTGATGGGCTTTTTACCAAATCTAAGGTGAGACATGGTTACGCCGCCGCTCTTTTTGGAGTCATAATCAAAATATGCCTGAGCATAGAGGTCGGTGTTGTCACCGATGATTTTGATGGCGTCTTTGTTGGCACCAACAGTACCGTCAGAGCCGAAGCCCCAGAATTTACAACGGGTTGTGCCTTCGGGTGCAGCGTTGATTCTTTCGCCAAGTTCAAGTGAAAGATTGGTAACATCATCAACGATACCGATGGTGAAGCCGTTTTTGGGCTGTGCGGCATCGAGGTTAGCAAATACTGCAGCAAGCTGAGTGGGGGTGGTGTCCTTGGAACCGAGACCGTAGCGACCGCCAACGATAACGGGGGCATCAGCTTTGCCGAGGAAGAGATTGCAAACATCAAGATAGAGGGGTTCGCCGAGAGCACCGGGCTCTTTGGTTCTGTCGAGAACGGCAATCTTCTTAACTGTTTTGGGGAGTACATCGAAGAAATATTTTGCACTGAAGGGTCTGTAAAGGTGAACCTTAACTACGCCGACCTTCTGACCTGCAGCGTTGAGGTAGTCAACTGTTTCTTCAAGTGCTTCACATACAGAGCCCATAGCAACGATAACTTTTTCTGCATCAGGGGCACCATAGTAGTTGAAAGGTGCATATTCTCTGCCTGTGATTTTGGAGATTTCTTTCATATAGTCAGCAACCACTTCGGGAAGAGCATCATAATATTTGTTGGCTGCTTCTCTGCCCTGGAAGTAGATGTCGGAGTTCTGAGCTGTACCTCTGAGCACGGGGTGTTCAGGATTGAGAGCACGGTCTTTGAACTCTTTGATTGCATCCATATCAACAAGATTTTTGAGGTCTTCATAGTCCATAACTTCGATTTTCTGAATTTCGTGAGAAGTTCTGAAACCATCGAAGAAGTGAACAAAGGGAACTCTGCCTTTGATGGAAGCAAGATGTGCAACACCACCGAGGTCCATTGTTTCCTGAACGGAGCCTGAAGCGAGCATTGCAAAGCCTGTCTGACGGCAAGCCATAACATCCTGATGGTCACCAAAAATGTTGAGCGCATGAGCAGCTATGGCTCTGGCACTAACATGGAATACACAGGGAAGAAGCTCGCCTGCGATTTTGTACATGTTGGGAATCATGAGAAGAAGACCCTGAGATGCTGTGAAAGTGGTGGTCAGAGCACCAGCCTGGAGTGAACCGTGAACTGCACCTGCAGCACCAGCTTCAGACTGCATTTCGACAACATCTACAACTTCGCCGAAAATGTTTTTCTGACCCTGGGCACTCCATTCATCAACAACTTCTGCCATTGTGGATGAAGGTGTGATAGGATAGATAGCTGCAACTTCGGTAAACGCATAGGCGCAATGAGCGGCAGCATTATTACCATCCATGGTTTTGAATTTCTTTGCCATTTTTTTTACCTCCTGTGAAGATATATAATATAGATATATTATTATATAAACATACGATATGATTATAGCACATACCAAATCATTTTTCAATGCTTTTTTACATTTTTTTTGCCTTGCATATGTTTGGACAAATTAATATTGTAAAATTTTATAAAATGTGGTAATATATGATTGCATTATTTCTAAAGGAGACAGCACACATGGCACTTGACGGTACAGTAATCTCAGCTCTGGCAAAAGAATGTGACAAAAAGCTTGCAGGAGAGCGGATAGACAAAATTCATCAGCCCGAAAAAGACGAGCTGATTATTTGCGTGCGCACTTTTGGCGGTGCACTAAAGCTCATGGTGTGTGCAAATCCGTCATTTCCGCGATTTCATATCACAAATGCAGTCAAAGAAAACCCCGAAAAGCCGCCCATGTTTTGCATGCTGCTAAGAAAGCATCTGTCGGGAGGCAAGATACTGTATGTGCGTCAGGACGGATTTGAAAGAATTGTGCGCATTGGCATTGAAAGCTATGACGAGATGGGGTATCTGTCGGAAAAGGTGCTCATCATTGAAATAATGGGCAAGCACTCCAATATCATTCTCACCAACAAAGACGGCAAAATCCTCGACTCTATAATACATGTGGATATATCGGTGAGCAGTGTGAGGCAGGTGCTGCCGGGGCTTTTATACATGCCGCCACCGTCTCAGGGCAAGAAAAATCCCCTTGAAGCATCAAAAGATGACATCTCATTTGCACTAAGCCACGATGTTGTGCCCATATGGAAGCAGATTCTGGGCGCCTATCAGGGCATAAGCCCGCTTGTGGCAAGGGAGGCTGTGTATAGAGCAGTGGGCATGACAGACATCTTGGGGCCCGAAGCTTCGAGGGATGACCTTGAAAAAATTGCCGCTAACTTTTTTGCAATAATGGAAGATATACGCCGCGCAGAATTCAACCCTTGCGTGATTTCAGACAGACAGACCAAAAAAATGGTTGATTTTAGCTCATTTGATATTGCGCAGTATTCAGGCGCGGGCAAGGTGGAGCATTTTGCATCAGTGAGCGAGGCTGTGGAGAGCTTTTATATAAAAAAGGCTTCGTCTGAAAGCATACGCCAAAAATGCGGCGACCTTTCAAAAACTGTGGCAATAAACCTTGACCGATGCCGCAAAAAGCTCCAGCTTCAGGGTGAAATTCTTGCAAAAGCTGCCAAGAGAGATAAATATAAAATATATGGCGACCTCATCACTGCAAATATATATCAGATACATCAGGGAATGGACGAAGCCAGGGTAATAAACTTTTACTCTGAAAGCGGTGAAGAAATCACCATACCGCTCAAGACCGACATCTCCCCTGCCAAAAACGCGCAAAGATACTATCAGAAATACAACAAGGAAAAGACCGCCGAGGCAGAGACTTTAAAGCAAAAGAAGCTCAACGAAATTGAGATTGACTACTTGGAATCGGTGCAGGAGGCTATAGCCAAAGCCGAAACAGGCGCCGAGATTGTGCAGATAAGAGATGAGCTGATAGAAGAAGGCTATCTTAAAAACCGCGGCAGACTGCCAAAGAAAAAAAAGAAAGAGCAGATAGTGCCCATGCACTTTGTGAGTGATGATGGCTATGACATATATGTGGGCAAAAACAACAAGCAAAATGACTATGTAACCACAAAGCTTGCCAGAAGCACCGATATATGGTTTCACACCAAGGGTATTCATGGCTCGCACACCATAGTTAAAACCGACGATGCAATGCAGGTGAGTGATGAGACATATCTGCAGGCAGCACGCCTTGCCGCATATTACAGCAAGGGCAGAAGCTCTGAGAGTGTGCCTGTGGATTATACCGAGGTAAAGAATGTGAAAAAACCCTCGGGTGCAAAACCCGGCATGGTGATATATGTCAGCTACAACACCCTATATGTAACCCCAGACGAGGAAGAAGCCGAAAGGCTCAAAAAGAAGTGATTTTGTGTGTATTTTTGCCTTATTTGCACATAAATGGAGTTATAAATGACGAATTATCCGCATATTTGAATAAAATTGAAATTGGGTATTGATTTTTTTGAAAGTGTGTGATATAATCTGTATTACTGATGATTAATTGAGCAATGGAGGTGAGTATATTGCCTAATATCAAATCCGCAAAAAAGAGAGTTAAAGTTATAGCTACCAAAACACTCAAAAACCAGATGATTAAATCTAATCTCAAAACTTGCATAAAGAACTTTGAAGCTCTTGCTGCAAAAGCTGACAAAGCAAACGCTGTTGAAGCTTGCAAATTAGCATTCAAGAGAATCGACCAGGCTGTTGCAAAGGGTATCCTTCACAAAAACACTGCAGCCAGAAAGAAAGCTCAGCTTGCTATAAAGCTCAATAAAATCGGTGCGTAATATATCCGAGAGTAAACCTTCCTTAGCGGAAGGTTTTTTTGTTTGGAGTCCGGAGCAAAAGAAAAAGCCAGCATGTATGCTGGCTTTTTGTATTATTGAAAATTGTCAGGCTTTTCGTCTGTTTTACCAAAATGATATAAAATAGCCTCCACAATGCGCTGCGAAGCTCTGCCGTCACCATAGGGATTGGCGGTTTTGGCAATTTTGTCATAGGCAGCCTTGTCGGTCAGGAGCATGTGAGCCATATCTTCAATGGTCTGGCGGTCAACTCCGCCCATGAGAACTGTGCCCGCTTCAACTGCCTCAGGACGCTCAGTCTCGTTGCGAAGCACTATGACGGGTTTGCCAAGGCTTGGGGCTTCTTCCTGAAGTCCGCCCGAATCGGTCATTACAAGATAGCAGCGCTGCATAGCGTTGTGGAGCTCCTCTACATCGAGAGGCTCAATGAGGTGCACCCTATCCATATTGCCAAGAATGGAAGTGGCAGTGCTGCGCACGCGGGGGTTGAGATGCATGGGATATACAAGCTCAACATCGCTATGGGACTGCACAATAGCTCTGGCAGCCTTGCAGATGTTTTCAAGAGGCTCTCCGAGATTTTCGCGGCGGTGAGCTGTCATAAGAATAATTTTTTTGCCGTCAAAATCGAGAGAAGCCAAGGTAGAATCGGCAAATTTATAGTCACTGCGCACGGTTGTTTTGAGAGCGTCTATAACTGTGTTGCCTGTGATGTATATGTCATCTTCACACACATTTTCCTTGAGAAGATTATTTTTATTGGAGATGGTGGGTGAAAAATGCAGGTCGGTCATTGCACCGGTGAGCTTGCGGTTCATCTCTTCAGGGAACGGCGAATATTTGTCATATGTGCGAAGACCTGCCTCCACATGGCCGATTTTGGTCTGATTGTAAAACGCAGCTAAAGCACCTGCAAAGGTGGTGGAAGTGTCACCATGCACAAGCACGATGTCGGGTTTTGCATCTTTGATAACTGATTCAAGACCATTAAGGGCATTGGTGGTAATATCTGTAAGAGTTTGGCCCGGTTTCATGATGTTGAGGTCATAGTCGGGAGTGATGTCAAAGATTTTGAGCACCTGGTCGAGCATTTCGCGGTGCTGGGCAGTGACTGTGACTATGGATTTAATTTCATTACATTTTTCAAGCTCTTTAATCAGTGGAGCCATTTTTATGGCTTCAGGTCTGGTGCCGAAAACCGTCATTACTTTAATCATCATTATTTCTCCTCGTTTGTATTTATCTGAGCTATTTGGAAGCCCTTTTGAGATTGAAACGCTTGCGCAAAAGCTTGTAGAGTCCAAAAGCCGTGCTCATTGTTACCATAAGAAGCAAGGAGGCAATATAGGCCCCTCTTTCAAGCACAAGCACTGCACTGAGTCCGAGAACTGTGGTTATGCCATAGAGAATGGCAACAGTCTCTTTTTGCGAAAACCCGCTGTCGAGAAGCCTGTGATGAAGATGACCGCGGTCGGCTTCCATGATGGGTTTGTGATTCCATGCGCGGCGTATTATTGCAAAGATAGTGTCAAACAGCGGAAGCGCCAAAATGAGAAGAGGTACTATGAATGAAATTATGGCATAGCCCTTGAAAAGTCCCTGAATGCAAATCACAGAGAGCATATAACCCAAAAACTGCGAACCGGTGTCGCCCATAAAGATTTTGGCGGGGTTGAAGTTGTAGGGCAAAAAGCCAAGGCAACCGCCTGCCAAAGCTGCAGCAGTGATGGCTACATCCTGCTCACCGCCAAGTATGGCAATGAAAAAGAGCGAGAACGATGCAATTGATGAAACGCCCACTGCAAGACCATCGAGCCCATCGATGAGATTAACCGCATTGGTGACCGCAATTATCCATATCATAGTGATGGGAATACTGAACACGCCAAGCTGAAGCACGCCGCTTTCGACTATGAATGACGGCACACTGATGGCAGTGATGCGCACATCGTGAGCTACTGCAACTGCCGCTGCCAGAATCTGGGCAGCAAGCTTGATGAGCGCACGAAGCTGCTTTACATCATCAATAATGCTCACGCCAACAATGATGAGCGAGCCAATTATTATGCCTCGCATTTGCTCATCTATGGGGTTGGCAAAGCAGAGCAGTGCCACCAAAAAGCCATAGAAAATAGCAAGACCGCCAAGTCTGGGAACGGGGCGTTTGTGCACACGGCGTTCATCATCGGGCACATCCACCGCGCCAATTTTGTAGGCAAGATTTTTGACAAAAGGTGTGGCGGCAAGCGAAATTGCAAAAGCGATTGAAAAACAAAACACCAAATTTTTAATATCCATATTTGTTCCTCTATCTATCTACATAACCAAGCTTGCGATGAACCTTGCGAAGAGTCTTTGAGGCAAGGTAGGCTGCATGCTTTGCACCCTCGGTATAGATTTTGTTTATGTAGTCCTTGTTTTTGGCAAGGTCTGCATACCTTTGCTGAACAGGACGCAGTTCCTCAACAACGGCTTCGGCAACTCTTTCTTTGAAGGTGCCATAGCCAAGGCCTGAAAATTCGTTTACACTGTCCTCAACGCTCTGACCTGTAACGGCAGAGTAGATGTTTAAAAGATTGTTGATGCCATCTTTGCCCTCGCGGTAGGCAATCTCACCGTCGGAGTCGGTGACTGCGCGTTTGAACTTGCGGCGGATGGTGTCGGGGTCATCGAGAATTGACACAAATCCATTGATATTGGGGTCAGATTTGCTCATTTTGGAGGTGGGCTCCTGAAGGCTCATTATTCTTGCAGCTTCTTTGGGTATATAGCCCTCGGGCACTTTAAACACATCACCAAAAACGCCGTTAAAACGAATGGCAATGTCACGCGCAAGCTCAAGATGCTGCTTCTGGTCGATGCCCACGGGCACGAGGTCTGTCTGATACAACAGGATATCTGCCGCCATTAAAACGGGATATGTGAACAGCCCTGCATTTATATTATCTGCATGTTTGGCAGATTTATCCTTGAACTGAGTCATGCGGCCAAGCTCGCCCATGTAGGTGAAGCAATTGAGAATCCATGCAAGCTCGGCATGGGCAGGCACATGTGACTGGAAATATACGAGATTGTCCTCACCGTTGATGCCGCAGGCAAGATACTGAGTGAGAAAATCCATGCATCTTTTGCGCAGGGCAATGGGATCCTGACGAACTGTGATGGAATGAAGGTCTACAACCGAGAAAATGCAATTGTAGTCATTTTGCAGCTGAACCCAGCTTTTGAGAGCACCGAGGTAGTTGCCTATGGTGATGCAGCCTGTGGGCTGGATACCTGAAAAAATAGTCTTTTTATCGTTCATTGTGATAACTCCTGTGTTTATTTTACATACTTCTCAAGCACTTTTGCTATAATTTTTATGCCCTGCTCTATTTTATCATCGGGCATGGTGGAATAGTTGAGACGGAAACAGTTGCTTGGTGCTTCAATGTCTACCATGCAGGTGCTTCCGGGCACAAATGCCACGCCTTCGTCAATACATTCTTTGAAGATGGCCTGTGTGTCGATGCCCTCGGGCACTGTGCACCAAAGAAAGATGCCGCCCTCGGGGCGTGTGTAGGTCACTTTGTCGGGGAAGTATTTGTCCATGCATTCGAGCATGAGTGCGCATTTGTGGCCATAAAGGTCACAACCTTTTTGAATATGTGCTTTGAAATCATTGTTTCTGATATATTTTTCAACGAGCATCTGATTGATGAGCGGTGTGTGCACATCGTTGACCTGCTTGCACACAATGACTCTGTCGATAATAGCTTCATGACCTGTAATCCAGCCAACTCTCACACCGGGAGCGAGAGTCTTGGAGAATGAACCTACATATATTACCCTGCCGCTTGTGTCCATCGATTTGATGGTGGGCACGCTTTCGCCCTTAAAACGAAGATCGCCGTAAGGGTTGTCTTCAAGAATATAGCAATCATACTTTTCGGCAAGCTCCAAAAGCTTTTTGCGGCGCTCGATTGTCTGGGTGATGCCTGTGGGATTCTGGAAAGTGGGAATGGTATATATGATTTTGATGTTTTCTTTTTTGAGGATTTCTTCCACCTTATCGGTGCAGATGCCGTGGGAGTCCATTTCCACGCCGAAAAGCTCGGCACGATATGAACGAATGGCATTGAGAGAGCCAATGAAACTTGGGTTTTCACAAATCACGCCCTCGCCCTCGTTGACCATGGACTTAACAAGAAGGTCTATTGCCTGCTGAGCACCTGTGGTGATGATGGTGCGGTCAAAATCTTTACCCACTTTATTTTCAGCATTGATGCCCTGAACTATCTCTACCAAAGGCGCATAACCCTCGGTCACTCCATAAACAAGTGCTTTGGAGCCCTCGGTGTCTATTATTTCTTTTAAAAGGTCGCCCCACTGCTCGGTGGGAAAAAGCTCAGGCGACGGAATACCGCCGGCAAACGAAATGATGCCGGGTTTGCCAAGGAGCTTAAAAATTTCTCTTATAGCAGAGGCCTTAAGGGGGGTGACTCTATCTGCAAGTGCATTTTGTATATTCATTGTGACGCCTCCTGAAATTACTGATTAACTATATATATAATCACTTTATCATAGCACAAAAGATATGAAAAGTCAAATTTTACTCATTTGACAAATGCATTGGGATATAATATAATATTATGTAATATTTCCAAACCAATCAGGGTGATAATATGAAAAGAGTTTTGCTTATAATAAATCCACATTCGGGAAAGCTCAAGAACAAATCTATGCTTTTTGACATCATAAATATAATGTCAAAGCGAGGCTGCATTGTAACAACCCGTATTACAAACAAAACAGGCGATGCCAGAAGCTTTGCAAAGCAAGGCGGCGAAAGCGGCCAATATGACCTTGTGGTGTGTTCGGGCGGTGACGGCACCCTCAGTGAAACAGTGGCAGGAATAGTGGACAGTAAGGCAAATCTGCCCATTGGCTATATCCCGTCGGGCAGTACCAATGATTATGCCAAAAGCATGGGTATACCGTCTGATATGATAGAGGCGGCAGAGCTTGCCGTGAGCGGCAAAGAGCACGCAATAGATATTGGCATGATAAACGGAAGCTATTTTAATTACATTGCATCATTCGGTGCTCTCACATCTGTGTCATATAGCGCCCCTCAATCACTTAAAAACATGCTCGGTCACATGGCATATGTGCTTGCCGGCATCAAGGACCTTGCCAACATCAGGTCAACGCATGTGCGAATAGAAAGTGAAGGCAATGTGTATGAAGATGACTACATCTTTGGTGCAGTGACCAATTCAACCTCTATAGGCGGCATTGTGAAGATTGATGATAAGCTTATGGAATTCAACGACGGTCTGTTTGAAGTGTTCCTTGTGAAAAAGCCCAAAAACCCCGCTGACCTCACGAGAATTGTGATGGGTGCTCTTAACTCTGACTTCAGCTCCGATTGTTATGACTTTTTTAAGACAAGCAGTCTTAGCGTTGAGATGGAAGACGGAATTGACTGGTCTTTGGACGGCGAAAAATATAAAGGCAGCGCCAAAACCGAAATCAAGGTGCTTAAAAGTGCAGTAAGATTAAAACTATAAGAAAAGAGCTGTAAAAAATCACATGATTTTTTACAGCTCTTTATGTTTACCAGTTTGCTTTTGCGCGCTCCATTGTTTCGTTCATTTTCATTATTTCAGCTATAGGCTTCATGCCGCTGATGGAATCGCTTTCGGAAAGGTTGCATGCTGCAGCGCAAGATGCAAGCTCGAGCATGGTCTTAATATCGATGCCCTTATACAGACAATACAAACATGCCGCACAGAATGCATCACCTGCACCCACACTGCCCTTGATGTAACCAGAGGGAAGCTTGAGAGAGGGAACTGCCACAAATTCGCCGTTTTTGTCAAGAGCAAAACCGCCCTCGGGGCAATGGATAACCGCCACCTCTTTGACACCATGCTCCATGAAGCTATGAAGAGTCTTGCGGATGTTTTCAAGATTGATGCTGCCGTCAGCATTGCGGGGTTCAAGACCTGAAACACCGCCGCCTTCAGTTTCGTTCATGATTGCATAGTCACAATATTTGAGAGCAGGCACAACCTTTTGGCGGAATTTTTCGGAAGTGTCGCTTACAACATCGATTGATGTTTTGATGCCTTTTGCCTGCACCTTTGCCAGTAGCTTTGCCATAGCAGTGCCATATTCGGGATCTTCTTCATCGAAGCGATCAAGCAAGAGAATATAGCCTGCATGGAAAATGCGGCAATTGAGTGCATCCACATCAATGTCAGAAGGTGCAAAAACTCTGTTGGCACCCCTATCATGGAAGAATGTGCGAATGCCTGTGGAGGCAACGCTCATAACATCACTGTAGCTTGTGGGGGCATCGGCGGTCACTTTTACCGCGCTTGTGTTGATGCCATATTTTTTCATCTGCTCCACAACATATCTGCCGTTTGAATCGTCACCAACCAAACCGCATGCAGAAATGCGGATTGTGTCATCAATTTTGGCAATGTCGATGGCTGTGTTGGGCACACAACCGCCCACTGCCACTGAAGTGGAGCTGATGTTGGAAAGCATGGTTTCCTTGGGGTAGCTATCAATGATTTTCACATTGTCGGTGAGGATGTTGCCTGCAAGCACGATGCCGTTGTCATCACCTGAATTCATTATGTAATCAACCGACACATCGAAAATTCTGGCAAGTGACGGAAACTGAGTGATTTCAGGGTAGCCCAAGCCACTCTCCCACTTGCTCACGGTTTTGTTGCTCACACCAAGAAGGTCTGCAAGAGCATTT
>JAFVSB010000205.1 GCA_017503945.1 Clostridia bacterium | reverse complement strand
GGGAGCAAGAAGCTTTCTGGGGTCAAAACCTTTACCCTGAAGGTCTTTTTCTTCTTCGATGTATTTTCTTGTGGCTGCAGCAAAAGAGAGCTGACATTCTGTGTTTACATTAATTTTTGAAACACCAAGCGATATTGCTTTTTTGATCATATCATCGGGAATACCGGTGCCGCCATGGAGCACCAAAGGCATTGGAGAAGTTGCTTTGCTGATTTCTTCAAGCACATCAAAGCGAAGACCAGCCCAGTTTTCGGGATATTTACCATGGATGTTGCCGATGCCTGCAGCGAGTATATCAACGCCAAGACTGGCAATCATCTTACATTCTTCAACATCTGCAACCTCACCATTACCTATAACGCCGTCTTCTTCGCCACCTATAGCGCCAACTTCGGCTTCTACAGAGATGCCTTTTTCATTGGCTATTTTAACAAGCTCTTTGGTTTTTGCAATGTTTTCATCAATGGGATAATGAGATCCATCAAACATTACAGACGAAAAACCTGCTTCAATGCATTTGAGAGCATGCTCATAGCTGCCGTGATCAAGATATATGGCAACAGGAACTGTGATACCGAGTTCTTTAATCATGCCCTTTACCATACCCACTACAGTGGTATAACCACACATATATTTGCCGGCACCTTCAGAAACTCCTAAAATAACCGGCGAATTAAGCTCCTGCGCAGTGAGGAGTATTGACTTGGCCCATTCAAGATTGTTGATGTTGAACTGACCCACAGCATATTTGCCGGCTTTGGCCTTTGTTAACATCTCTTTTGCTGATACTAACATTTAAATAACCTCCAAGTTTAATTTTTGCACATTATAATTATACAGTTTATGCCAAATTATGTCAATAATAATAACACACAAATATTATTTGCAAAATTAAAATAATATATGATATTTATTGTTTGATGAGCTTGTATAAAATATCAACCGATTGATTCAAATAGTCTGTGAGCTCACTGCCGCTTAGCGAAGCATGAGAAAGCTTTGCCATAGCTACAATCTGGCGGCAAATTGTCTCTTGAAGCTCCTGGTTAGAATTTTCTGCAATGTTTGATATAAGCTCGCAATTTGTATTAACAACTAAGGTTTCTTCCGCCTTTGGCATGTTCAGCATGCCCATATTGCCATACATTTTTGTCATTTCTTCCATTCTTCTTGCTTCTTCCGAAAGAATAATCATAGCAGGAACGCAATCTGATTTCAGCGCTTGAGCTTCCACCTTCATACCAGTTGCATATTTGCCAAACAGTTCAATGATTTTTTCATTGGAAGCATCGCTTGAATCATCTGCTTTCAGCGATTCGCTGACATATGAATCCACACGCTTGAATTTGATTTCGGGGAGTTTATATTCGAGCAGGCTAATAAAGTGATTATCGATGTTGTTATTAAGATAAATCATTTCGGCATTTTCTGCCTCAAGAAGGCTGATGTACTGCGACTGGCTCTCAGCATCTGTAATATATAAAATTTCCTTAGTTTGCTCTTCTATTATTTCTTGAAGCGAAATATATTCTCCGCTGTGTTTTTTAAATATGATCGCATTTTTAACTCGTTCATAGAATTTTTCGTCTCTCATACAACCATATTTAACAAATGGATTGATATCATCCCAATATGTTGAATAATTTTCTTTATCAGCTTTGTAAAGACCTGTTAACTTATCAGCAACTTTTTTTGTTATGTGTGATGACACCTTGTTTACATATCCGTCATTTTGCAAAAAGCTTCTGCTTACATTAAGCGGAAGGTCAGGACAGTCAATTACGCCTTTGAGAAGCATAAGATATTCGGGTGTAACTTCTTTGATATTGTCTGCAATATACACCTGATTATTGTATAGTTTTATCTGTCCTTCGATAGACTGAAGTTCGTGATTAAGTTTGGGGAAATACAAAATACCTTTCAGATTGAATGGATAGTCTACATTGAGATGTATCCAGAATAGTGGGTCGTTGAAATCCAAAAATACTTTGTGATAGAACTCTTTGTATTCTTCTTCGGTACATTCCGAAGGATTTTTGAGCCACAGGGGATTTGTGTCGTTGATTGGCGATATGGCGGTGTCGGGCTCTTCAGTACCATCGGTAAGGTAAATTTCAACTGGGAGGAATGAGCAATATTTTGTGAGAATCATGCGCAACTGAGATGTTTCAAGAAAATGTTTTGAATCATCGCTAACATGCAAGGTTATAGTAGTTCCCCTTTGTGTTCTTGTGCCCTCTCCTATTTCATATTCACTGCCGCCATCGCTTAGCCAGTGTATAGGTTTCGAGTCTGTCTGATATGACAGAGTGTCGATCTCAACGCTGCTTGCCGCCATAAATGCCGAGTAAAAACCCAAACCAAAGTGACCAATTATTTTGCTCTTTTCGTCTTTTTCGTTTTCATATTTTTTAATAAATTCTTCCGCGCCGGAAAAGGCAACCTGATTTATATATTTTTCTACTTCATCTGCCGTCATACCAACACCGTTGTCACTGATTGTTATTATGTTGTCGTCTTTTTTAACGCACACATGAACCTCATATTTGCTTTCCGGTGCAGCTTCGCCTATAGAAGCTAATTTTTTATGCTTCATTATGGCGTCTTGAGCATTTGAAACAAGTTCTCTGATAAATATATCACTATCAGAATATAGCCATTTTTTGATGATCGGCAACAGATTATCTGTGTGCACTGAAATTTTTCCTTTTGTCATAATATTATCTCCTTAAGTAGTTTTGGCTAAATATCGTGAAATACCACCAAATATTGCATATGCAATTTCAGATTGATACTCTTGAGTCAATAATTTGGCTTCTTCCTCGGGATTTGAAAGAAATCCGCATTCCACCAACACAGATGGTATTTTACTGTCTTTTAGTATAAATATATCATTTTTGCTGTCTTTGGCTTCGCGATAATTTGAATTGTCAGCAAATTCAGTTATGCTTTGCTGAATTGTTTGTGCAAGTTCTTTACTTTCAAGCGAGTTGCCAGGATAGAAAACCTGAGCACCCTTATACTTTGATTGTTCAAATTTATTCATATGAATGCTGATGAACAAGTCTGCCCCACTGTTGTTTTTAATATTTTTCCTGTTAGCAAGGTCTGCTCTTTTAATTTCTTTGATTTTTGCCTCTAAATTGTCAGTAACGGCGTTATCATCTTCGCGCGTATATATCACATATGCGCCGCCCTGCTGAAGATAAGAACCAAGCTTTTTTGCAATGTCAAGATTGATATCTTTTTCTAATGATCCGCTATAACCTGTTGCACCACCATCAGGTGAACCGTGCCCGGGGTCTATTACAATCACCCTGCCAAATGTTAAAGG
>JAFVSB010000020.1 GCA_017503945.1 Clostridia bacterium | reverse complement strand
GATGAAAAAACACGAGCTCAACGCTCTTAAAGGTGACTTATTCTCAGGCGGCGAAATTTCAGCAGACGCTGAGGAAAAAGTTTCTTCAAAAGGCAAAGTAATAGACCTTCTTCTTCCTGTAGTTGTGCTTATCATTGTTTGCATTTATGCTCTTCTCTATGTTGGTGGTTTCTTTGGTGTTGACATCTGGGGCGGAACAGAAAATGCCGGCAATTTTGTTGGCGCATTCGGCAACACCGATGCCACAGTTGGTCTTCCCTGGGGTGGTCTCATTGTTTTAGTGCTCACTGTTATCTACATGCTTTGCAGAAGAACAGTTACCTTTAAAGAAGCTATGGAATGTATTCCCAAGGGCTTCAATGCAATGGTACCCGCAATCCTCATTCTCACTCTTGCTACAGCTCTCAAAAACATGACAGGCCTTCTTGGCTCCGATGTTTTTGTAGAAAATGCAATGGCAAACATGGAGTCTCTTCGCAATTTCCTCCCTGCCATCATTTTCCTTGTAGCTATCGGCATTTCTTTTGCCACAGGCACATCATGGGGCACCTTTGGCATACTCATTCCAATCGTTCTCAGCATCTTCCCTGTAGGCAGCGAAATTGGCATCATAGGTATGTCTGCTTGTCTTGCAGGTTCAGTGTGCGGTGACCACTGCTCACCCATCTCCGACACCACCATCATGTCGTCGGCAGGTGCTCAGTGCAACCACATCAACCATGTTGCAACTCAGCTTCCCTATGCAATGACAGTTGCAGTTGTGTCATTTGTCACATATATCATTGCAGGCTTTGTGCAGAACTGGATGATTGTTCTTCCAATCTCCGCAGTTCTCATGATTGCAGTTCTCTTTGTAATCAAAGCTATGACCAAAGACAAAGCTGCTCAGTAATTTTTACTAAAACAATAGCAGACTGTTTCGCTTAATTGGCGAAACAGTCTGTTTTTTTTCGTTATGACTTGCAATATTATATATTTATGTTATAATTATTGTTTAAGATATTCATATATTATTATATAGTATTGAAAGGTTAGGACATAGATTATGAAGCTTTGCTCTATATGCAACAAAAATCCGGCAGTTGTTTTCGTAAGCAAATCTGACGGCAAAAAAATGATAAATGAAGGCTACTGTCTGCCCTGTGCCATAAATTCGGGCATCACTCCCATAGGTCAGCTTGCAGACCAGTTTGCCATCGACCCCGAAGAACTCAAGCAGATGGTTGATAGCATGACCGATATGCTTGAAAACGGCGACATGCACGATGCCTTTGCCGATATCTTTGGCGCAGGCAACATAATGGAGCCCGGCGCCGATGATGATGCAGAGGGTGAGACCCGCATCCCCATAAATGACCCCAAGGCAAAAAGCTCCATGAAAAAAGAGCAGAAAAAGAAGAAATGCCTTGCAAACTTTGGCATCAATCTCACTCAAAAAGCCAAAAATTCATTGCTTGACCGAGTGGTTGGCAGAGAGCGCGAGATTGACCGCGCCATTCAGATTCTCAACCGCCGTGCCAAAAACAATCCCGTTTTGCTCGGTGCTCCCGGCGTGGGCAAAACCGCTATTGCCGAGGGCATAGCTCAGCGCATAGCTGCAGGTGATGTGCCCGAAAAGCTCAGCGGAGCAGAGGTATATTTGCTTGACATGGCAAACATCGTTGCAGGCACTCAATACAGAGGTCAGTTTGAAAGCAGGCTCAAAAACATTGTGGAAGAAGCTAAGCGTGACAATGTTATTCTTGTTATCGACGAAATCCATTCCATAGTAAAAGCCGGCGATGCCGACGGCGCCATGAACGCTGCAAATATTTTAAAACCAGCCCTCTCCAAAGGCGAGATTCAGGTAATCGGTGCCACCACAGCCGAGGAATACCGCAAATTCATCGAAAAAGATGCCGCCTTAGAGCGCCGTTTTCAGCCTGTTATGATAGAAGAGCCTTCGGCGGAGGAAACCGTAGAAATCATCAAGGGCACCAAAGACTATTATGAAGACTATCACAATGTCACCATAGATGACAGCATCATTTGCGAAGCGGTATCGCTTTCTGGCAGATACATCAATGACCGCTTCTTCCCTGACAAGGCAATTGATGTAATCGACGAAGCAGCCTCAAAGCTCAACATCGACAATCCATATTCAAAAGGCATTGTCAAGCTAAAGGGCGATATAGGCGCGGTAGATGCCAAGCTCGAAGCTCTCGAAGCCGACACTGAAAACATAGAATACGAGCGTATTGCCCAGCTTAAAAGCGACAAATGCCGCATGCAGGGTGAGCTCGACTCTCTTCGCCAAAAGCAAAAGAGCACCCGCCTTACCACCTCGGATGTTGCAGCGGTAATTGAGCTGTGGACCGGCATCCCTGTCAAAAATATCACCGAGACCGACAAAGAAAAGCTCCTCTCGCTTGAATCTGCTCTTCACAAAAGAATCATAGGGCAGGACAAAGCCGTTGAAGCGGTTGCCCGTGCAGTAAGGCGCAACAGAGCACTCTCGCTTGCCAAAAAGCGCCCTGTTTCATTCATTTTTGTTGGCCCCACGGGCGTGGGTAAAACGGAGCTTGTAAAAGCTCTTGCCCAAAATCTTTTTAGCGACGAAAACGCCCTTATCCGCATGGATATGAGTGAATACATGGAAAAACACTCCGTGTCCAAAATAATAGGCTCACCTCCGGGATATGTGGGCTATGACGAAGCAGGCCAGCTCACCGAAAAGGTGCGCCGCCACCCCTACAGCGTAATTCTTTTAGACGAAATAGAAAAAGCGCATCAGGATGTTTTCAACATCTTTTTGCAGATTCTTGACGATGGCCGCATTTCCGACAGTCAGGGCAGAAAGGTGAGCTTTGAAAACACCATCATCATCATGACCTCAAATGCAGGCACTTCGGTTGGCTCTGCATCAGGTCTTGGATTTATGGCAGATG
>JAFVSB010000204.1 GCA_017503945.1 Clostridia bacterium | reverse complement strand
TATTTAAGTTTGTTAGCTCATAAAAAACACTAACTTAATTTACTGAATTTAAAGCATTTCGCTTCAACTCAAATTCTCTTTTCGAGAACCTCTTATACTGTTCATTTTTCAAAGTTCAAGTGTTGCCGCGCCGGGCGACTTGTATATAATATCACATTGCAGCTTGATTGTCAACCAAAAAACATCTTTTTTTTCACTTTTATTAACATTGACAATTACAAACACGACTTTATCGACAACTATATGTGATTTTTCACAATATCGCTGTTAAAAGGCGTGTAGGCAGCTCTTAAAAATGCATGTGATATCCTTAATTTTTGCCAAAACACGCAAAAATATGCTATAAAAACTAAAACAGGTATAGCATTTTGTTTTATTTTATGTTATTATATATGTAGTATTAATCAAGGAGTATAACAAATGAAAAAAAATATTGTTTCTGTTATTCTTACCATTTGCACAATCAGCTCCTGCTTTTTTGGCAACTTTGCTTTTGCAGACACTTCAAAAGCAAAAAAAGCTGAAGAAGAAACTCAAAAATCCACATATTCTTATCACAGCAAATACATGCTTCTGGCAGACCTGGGCAGTGACCTTGTGTTATATGAGAAAAACTGTGAAGACGAAATTGCGCCATCAGGATTTGCAAAAATTCTTACTGCTATAACTGTGCTCGAGCAATGCAGTGACATTACCAAAAAGGTAACTGTAAAAGATGGAATTCTCAAAGACTATAATTACAACAACAGAAATATAGGCTTAAAATATGGTGAAAAAATAAGCATTGAAGATTTGCTCAAAGCCATGCTTGTTTATGATGCCGGTGATTGCGCAATTGCACTTGCGCACAGCGTGGGTGATTCTTATGAAAGCTTTGTTGACAAAATGAATGAAACTGCCAAAAATGCCGGGGCGCAAAACAGTAGCTTTGTCCACCCGTCAGGGTTTAATGCAAAGGGGCAGAAAACTTCTTTGATGGATATGTATTATATTACAAAATATGCTCTCAAAAACAAAACTTTTGCTGAATTTGTGAGCCTTGACCGCATTGAAATAAAACCAACAAACAAACACAGTGAAAGCCGAATTCTATTTAACACCAATCAATTTATAACCACATATTATTCTCTCGACCATTATAATGCAAATGTATATGGTGTAAAGAGCTATTACAACGATACTGAAAACTGTGGTGTTATTGCCAAATATAATGATTTGCAAAACAATCTGCTCGTTTTGTGTGCAGGCGCGGATACAATAGAAGGCAATAGTTATGCATACAACGATGCAAGCCACTTAATCAGCTATGCAAAAGAAAATTATACTCAGGTAAATGTGGTAAACAAAGAAAGATTTATGGCAGAGGTTGACATTGCTAACGGCAAAAATGCACCAAGATTGCTTCTGGTAACCCAGGACCGCATAAAAACAATGCTTCCGACAAACTATGATTCAGAGCTTTTGGAAATAAAGACACAGACCAAAGATGAAATATATGCCCCTATAAAAAAGGGCGATGTGCTGGGAAAAACTACCGTGTATTATGACGGCAAAAAGTGCGGCGAAGTGAATTTGCTTGCATATTCCGATATCGAAAAGAGCAATATTGTCTTTATTGGCAAAAAGCTTTCGCTCATTTTTGAATCGGTGTATTTTAAACTGATTGTAGCTTTAATAATTTTTGCATTTATTTACAAGCTTTTAGATA
>JAFVSB010000203.1 GCA_017503945.1 Clostridia bacterium | reverse complement strand
TTTTTTGAAAAAAATTTTCGAAAATTTTTGGCAAATTTTGATATCTACGCCCTTGGGTGAGCCTTGTTGTATACTTCGCGTATCTGATTGCGCGCCAGGAGGGCATACATCTGGGTACTTGATATGTCCTTATGACCGAGCATTTCCTGAATCGATGCAAGGTCAGCTCCGTTTTCGAGCATATGCAGGGCAAACGAATTTCTGAGAGTGCGTGGGGTTATATCTTTGGCGATGCCTGCTTTGGTGGCATATTCTTTCACTATTTTCCAAAATCCCTGACGCGACATTGCACTTCCGCTGCAGTTCACAAAAAGCGCGCTTTCGCTCTCCAAAGCAAGGCAAGGCCTTGCATGTTTCAGATACGCCACCAGCGCACTTACTGCACTTTTGCCAAGTGGCACAATCCTTACGCTTGAGCTGGCACGGCAGCGCAGATAACCGAGCTCTGTGTCCACATCATTGGTGCGAAGGGCTATAAGCTCACTTGCCCTGATGCCGCTTGCATACATTACCTCAAGCATCGCCTTGTCTCTTATGGCGCGCGCAGAGTTTGCATCTTCAATATTGAGCAGAGCATTGATTTCCTCGCATGTGAGAAAGTCGGGAGTCTTTTTTTCCTGCTTTGGCAGTTTGATGTCGGCTGCAGGGTTTGATTTTGCCTTTGAGTTTATCATCAGATATGTATACAAAGTGCGAAGTGATGACACTGCCCTCATTACCGATGCATCAGATTTGCCGTTTTTTTGCATATGTATCACATAGTCAAGCACCTGAGATTTATTTGCCGAGAAAATGTCAAAGCCCTCGTCGCTTGCATATGATGCAAAGGCTTTGGCATCGCGGCAATATGCCTGCACAGTGTTGGCAGACGCTTTTTTTGTATCTTTGAGATATTGGGCAAACTGTGACATCGTCAAATTTTTCATTTGTGGTCAATCCTTACAATATAAATTTAAGCACAAGCTGTGACAAAAAAGCTTCTGCCACGCCTATTGCACATATAAGGGCGGTGAGCAATAGCTGCATGAGTGTATATGCTGCCCACTGCCGCCTTTTTGAGGCAAGACTTGGCGGTATACGCTCATTTTTGCCTTGCATAGGAAAGCGGAGCGCCGCCACAAACATCATAAACAAAAGCGGCATCGAGAATGCATATGGCAGCACAACAGTTGCAACACTCAAAACAATTCCCTTTGCACTATATATTCTTATTATCACCGCGGCAGTGAAGCCCGCGGCAAAGCCTTTGAACACAATCAGCCCCACTGTCAGCGGCATGAGCACCATGGCCGATGACGCTGCAAGCAGACAAATGACAAATTTAAGGTTTTCGCCAAGCCCGAGCTTTATGGTCTTCCATGCAGATGAAGCGGCAAGATTATCTGCCACATAGGCGTGCACATCATTAAAGCTACCTCCGCTAAGGCGGAAGGCGCATATTGTGCCGCACACGCACGCACCTGACCACACAAACAAAACAAGATAATACAGCGCGCGGTTTTGAGAAAATATTCTCTTTGCTGCGCTCATCTCACATCACCCCCAACATATTAATATGTGGAAGCGGGAGAAAAAATGATTATTTGCCGCCCAGCTTTGAGGCTTTTTCGGCGCAGGCATCAACTGCCGCCATCACCGATGCGCGAAGTCCTGTGGCTTCAAGAGCTTTCACAGCTTCAATGGTGGTGCCTCCGGGTGAGCACACCATGTCTTTGAGCACTGCGGGGTGAAGACCTGAGCTTTGCACCATTGCGGCACTTCCGAGCACCGTCTGAGTGCTCAGCTCATAGGCGGTCGCCCTGTCTATGCCATGCTTTACAGCAGCATCTGCAAGCGCTTCAATAAACATAAACACATACGCAGGCCCGCTGCCGTTGATGGCGGTGCAGCTATCTATGAGGGTTTCTTTGGTGATGATGGTTTTGCCCGATGAGGCAAATATTTTTTGCACATCACAAAGCTCTGCCCGGCTCACCGAATCATGAGCACAAATCACGCTCATGCCCTCGCCTGCAAGCAGACAAAGATTTGGCATCACGCGCACAAGCTTGCAAGTGCCAAGCGCATCAGACAAATCACTGAGCTTTATCCCCGCTGCAATAGACACAAACACCTTGCCGTCTATGTTGCACTCACTCTTAATATCGGCAATCACATCAAAAATGACATTGGGCTTTACTGCGAGCACCACCACATCTGATAAATCCACTGCATCTTTGAGGGAGCTATCGATCACACCGAGCGCGGCAATGTCAGCTCTCAGAGCTTTGTCACACACATATATGTCGCAGGCACTGCATGCCTTGGCTCTCACAAGACCTGTGATGATTGCGCCACCCATGTTGCCTGCTCCTATAAAGGCAATTTTTTTCATATATAATCAGTCCTTCCGTCTGGCCTGTGCAATGGCGGATATTATCCGCCCGTTCAATTATATCACACAAAAATGAGCAAGTAAAGATTTTTTATAACTTCTGTTTGGTGCAATATGCATTGAATTTGCCATTAAAATTTGTTATTATTTCTACTTGTAATCAGAGGCAAAATGCGATAAAATTACATTAGGTTTTGTTGCATAATTTTGCAGCAAGCATTATATTTTCACGGAGGTTGAAAAACAATGAAAAAGTTACTCGCATTACTTCTTTCACTTGTGATGGTGCTTTCTTTTGCAGCATGCTCAGGTGAAGAAACCGCAAAAGACGGAGATTTCAAGATTGGTTTTATTTTCCTTCATGACGAAAACTCTACCTATGACAAGAACTTCATAGACGCAGCTTTAGCTGCTACAGAGGCTATGGGTCTTGGTGCTGATCAGGTAATGATGAAGAAAAACATTCCCGAATCTGCTGAATGCTACGATGCAGCAGCTGACCTTGCCGATGCAGGCTGTGATATCGTATTTGCCGACAGCTTCGGCCATGAAGATTTTATCATTCAGGCTGCAAAGGAATATCCTGATGTGACATTCTGCCACGCTACAGGTACCAAAGCTCACACCGAGAATCTTGACAACTTCTACAATGCATTTGCTTCTATCTATGAAGGCAGATACCTTGTAGGTGTTGCAGCAGGTCTCAAAATCAACGAAATGATTGCAAACGGTGACATCACCGAAGCTCAGGCAAAAATGGGTTATGTAGGTGCATATCCTTATGCCGAAGTTAAATCTGGTCTCACATCATTCTTCCTTGGTGCACGCTCTGTTTGCCCCACGGTTACAATGGATGTTAAATTCACCAACTCATGGTTTGATATAGCTGCTGAAAAAGAAACTGCAAACGCTCTCATGGCAGACGGCTGCGTTCTCATCAGCCAGCATGCTGACTCCGAGGGTGCTCCCAAGGCTTGTGAAGAAAAAGGCGTGCCCAATGTAGCATACAACCTCGACACACGCGACTGGGGTCCAAACACAGCGCTCGTATCCAGCAAAATCAACTGGCAGCCTTATTTTGAACACATCATCGACGCTACCATGAACGGCAAAGAAATCACTCAGGATTTCTGCGGCGGTCTCAAAGACGGTGTGGTAGAAATTCTTGGCCTCAATGACAAAGTTGCAGCCGAAGGCACAGCTGAAAAGCTTGAAGAAGTGAAAGCTCAGCTCATCGCCGGTGAAATCAAAGTGTTTGACACAGCCACCTTTACAGTAGACGGTAAAACACTCGAATCCTACATGGCAGATGTTGACAGTGACGAAGCCTTCACACCCGACACCGAAGTTGTGGCAGACGGCTACTTCCACGAATCAGAATTCCGCAGTGCTCCTTACTTTGATGTGGACATTGACGGTATCACAATCAAATAATAAAATTTCGTTATGAAATTTTGAAGGTTCAGGCGGAGCCTTTGCTCCGCCTGAATTTTTGATTTGAAAAGATTTCAAAAAGGCTTGAGATTTTTTCAAAGCAAAAATAAGTAGGAGGGAAGCTTGTGAGCACAAATGCAGCAATAGAACTAAGAAACATCACAAAAACCTTTGGCTCAACTGTTGCCAACAAAGATGTTTGTCTTACTGCCAACAAAGGCAAAATTCTTTCGGTGCTTGGTGAAAACGGCAGTGGCAAAACCACGCTCATGAACATGATTTCGGGCATATACTATCCCGATTCCGGTCAGATTTTTATAGACGGTGAAGAGGTGGTTATCCGTTCGCCCAAAGATGCCTTTGACTATAAAATAGGCATGATTCATCAGCACTTTAAGCTTGTTGATGTATTTTCGGCAGCCCAAAACATAGTGCTCGGTCTTGAAGATGACCAAGGCTTTGATATGAAAAAATATTCAAAGCGCATCAGCGAAATCAGCGAGCAATATGGCTTTGACATTGACCCCGGCAAAAAGATATATGAAATGTCGGTATCGGAAAAACAGACTGTTGAAATTGTGAAGGTGCTGTTTCGCGGAGCCGATATCCTCATTTTAGATGAGCCCACCGCAGTGCTTACTCCGCAAGAAACCCAAAAGCTTTTTGCAGTGCTCCGCCGTATGCGCGACGCAGGCAAAGCCATCATCATCATCACCCACAAGCTCCACGAGGTGCTCAGCCTCTCTGACAGGGTATCGGTGCTCAGAAAGGGCGAATATGTGGGCACCATTGCCACAGCCGATGCCAACGAGACCATTCTCACAGAGATGATGGTGGGCAAAAAGGTGAGCCTCAATATTCACCGTGACGAGCCCAAAGGCATGCAAGAAAGACTTGTTGTGTCGAGCATCAATTGCATAAACCGCGAAGGCAGCACTGTGCTCAATGACATTTCGTTTTGCGCATATTCAGGCGAAATTCTCGGCATTGCAGGCATTGCAGGCAGCGGTCAGAGAGAGCTTTTGGAATCCATTGCAGGTCTGCAAAAGCTCTTGGACGGCAGCATTACATATAATGACCCCAAAACCGGCGAGGCCGAAGATTTGCGCAACAAAACCCCTCGCGAAATCCGCGACATGGGCGTGAGGCTTTCGTTTGTGCCCGAAGACAGACTCGGCATGGGCCTTGTGGGCAATATGGACATTGTGGACAACATGATGCTCCGCAGCTACCGCAAGGGCAAATCGATGTTTGTGCGCCGAAAAGAGCCCAAAAATCTTGCCGAGGAAATCATAGAGCGCCTTGGCGTGGTAACCCCCGATTCATCAACGCCTGTGCGCCGCTTATCGGGCGGAAATGTGCAAAAGGTGCTCGTGGGCAGAGAAATTTCCTCATCGCCCACCGTGCTCATGGCGGCATACCCCGTAAGAGGGCTCGACATCAACTCGTCATACACCATCTACAACCTGCTCAATGAGCAAAAGAAAAAGGGTGTGGCGGTAATCTTTGTGGGCGAGGACCTCGATGTGCTGCTTGAGCTTTGTGACCGCATAATGGTGCTCAGCGGCGGCTCGGTCAGCGGTATTGTAGATGCACGCACTGCCACCAAGGAGCAAATCGGTCTTTTAATGACAAAATCACGGGAGGTGCACCATGACTAATAACACACATCATACACATGAGCCGCTTATTCAGGTGTCAAAACGCGACGACATGACATGGTATGGCTCATGGGCAGTGAGAGCAATTGCCATTGTGCTTGCTTTGGCTGTATGCGGCATAGTCACAGTGCTTCTCACAGGGCTTGACCCCATAAGCGTGTATGTGTCGATGTTTGAAGGTAACTTTGGCACTTCGCGCAGGCTATGGGCTATGCTGAAGGAATTATCGCTGCTTCTTTGCGTATCGCTTGCGGTGACTCCTGCTTTTAAGATGAAATTCTGGAATATCGGTGCCGAAGGTCAGACTCTTGTTGGCGCTCTTGCATGTTCGGCATGCATGATACTTCTCTCAGGCAAAATCCCCTCTGCTCTTCTTATTCCGGTTATGCTTGTTGCATCTGTGGTAGCAGCTCTTGTGTGGGCTGTTGTGCCTGCATATTTCAAGGCTAAGTTTGGCACCAACGAAACTCTTTTTACCCTGATGATGAACTATATTGCAATGCAGCTGGTGTCATTTTGCATTGTATTTTGGGAAAATCCAAAAAACTCCAACACAGTGGGCGTTATCAACTCAGACTCCATGCTTGGCTGGCTGCCGTCTGTTGGCGGGCAGAAATATGCAATGGCGGTTATAGTTGTTGCACTGCTCACAGTGATAATGTATATCTATCTTCGCTACAGCAAGCAGGGCTATGAAATCTCTGTAGTGGGCGAAAGTCAGAACACAGCCCGCTATGTGGGCATCAATGTCAAAAAGGTCATCATACGCACCATGGCCATTTCAGGCGCACTCTGCGGTGTGGCTGGCTTTTTGATAGTGTCGGGCGTTGACCATTCCATCACCACCTCTTCGGCAGGAGGCATGGGCTTTACTGCTATCATGGTGTCGTGGCTTGCCAAGTTCAATCCGCTGTTTATGGTGCTCACCTCGCTTCTCATAGTGTTTCTGGAATGCGGCGCAGGTCAGATTGCCACCGCTTTTGACCTTAATCACAGCGTTGCCGATATTCTCACTGGCATCATTTTGTTCTTCATCATAGGCAGTGAGTTCTTCATAGGCTATAAAATCAGATTTCGCACAAAGAAAAAGGAGGCGTGATATATGTTTGCTACAATCATCAGCAAGGCAGTAGAGCAGGGTATTCCGCTTCTGTTTGGCTCAACG
>JAFVSB010000202.1 GCA_017503945.1 Clostridia bacterium | reverse complement strand
GTTTGCAATTTTGTATTTTTTGTTTTTGAAAAAACAAAATTGTAATAAATAAATATTAATTTAAATGAGGTGATGAAATGGACGCGGGAGGTAGTCAAACGAGCAGATTCTATTATAGCGGAAGTGTACAACTATATGTTGCCGCGTCTGTTTTACTCTGCAAGTAATGATACTTCCTACCTAAAGGTATTTACCAAAGTAACATTTAGGAGGAATTTGTAATGGAAAACATCAAGCTTAGTGTGCAAGAAATTACCGAGCTTCTTCAAACCAGACAATTTGTGAAGCTTAAGAAAGTTCTTGCAGATATGAATTCGGCAGATATTGCCGATTTTCTCAAAGAGCTCAGCAGCGAGGAGCTGCTTTTGGCATTTCGCATACTGCCCAAAGATCAGGCGGCCGACACCTTTGTTGAAATGGATGCCGAAGAACAGGAAACTCTCATTCAGAGCTTCAGCGATAGTGAGCTCAAGGCAGTGATAGATGATTTGTTTGTCGATGATGCCGTAGAAATTCTCGAAGAAATGCCCGCCAATGTGGTCAAGAGAATGTTGCGTTTCACACAACCTCAGACCCGTCGCAGAATAAATGAAATTCTTAAATACCCCGAAGACAGTGCGGGCAGTATTATGACGGTAGAATATGTGCGTCTCAAAAAGAATATGACTGTAGACGATGCCATATCTCACATAAGAAGCACAGGCCTTGACAAAGAAACAATCTATACATGCTATGTTACTGACCTCAACAATAAACTCATCGGCATTTTGTCTGTAAAGACACTGCTTCTTGCCAAGGGTGATGAAATAATTGAGGATTTAATGGAAACCAATCTCATTTATTTCAAGACCAATGATGACAAGGAAGATGTTGCCAATGCATTTGATAAGTATGATTTGATTGCAATTCCGGTTGTAGATGATGAAACTCGTCTCCTTGGTATTGTTACCTTTGACGATGCTATCGATGTATTGCAGGATGAAGCCACTGAGGATATTGAAAAAATGGCGGCTATCATCCCGTCTGAAAAAGCATATCTCAAAACAGGCATATTTGAAACATGGAAGCAGCGAATCCCTTGGCTGCTGCTGCTCATGGTCTCTGCCACATTCACCGGCAAGATCATCAGCAGCTTTGAAGGTGCACTTGCGGGCTGTGTAGCTCTCACTGCATTCATACCCATGCTCATGGATACAGCCGGCAATTCAGGAGGTCAGACCTCGGTCACAATAATACGAAGCCTCTCGCTTGGCGATATAGAGCTCAAAGACATTTTCAAAATATTGTGGAAAGAATTGAGAGTTGCCTTCATATGCGGTATCACGCTTGCTATTGTCAATTTTGGCAAAATGATGCTGCTTGACCGCAGTGCAATCAATGCCGATGGTCAAAGTGCTCTGATGGTTTCATTTGTGGTAAGCATCACTTTGGTGGTCACTGTAATTTTCGCAAAGCTTGTGGGCTCAATCTTACCTATATGTGCCAAAAAAATCGGCTTTGACCCGGCCGTTATGGCAAGTCCCTTTATTACAACTATTGTAGACGGTCTTGCACTTTTGGTCTATTTTAACATAGCCCAATCAATGCTTGGACTGTAGTAAAAAACCGCTATGGAAAATTCTCCATAGCGATTTTTGTTTGTTATTTAGTTTTGGTGCTTTTTGTGTAAAAGAGCATATGCGAATATAGCCTGAAGCATAAATGCAATTACAGTTTCAAATACAATCAATTGGTTCGGCAAAAATGGCTTAAAATAATACTCCCATTTTTCGGTTTGAAAGCACCAAGCAAAAATTGATGAGGAAGCAAAGCTTGCAATGTTGCCCACAACTACTATCCAAAAGTTTTTGGTCTTTGCACTTGCATAGCATAATAGTCCAAAGCCTATTATCATAATCAGGTAGAACCACATACTTCCAAATCTTGCATCTTCATTCATTGCCAAAAACACATAAGGTATGCAATAGGCTGCAATCAGTGATATCCTTACAAGTGCCTTCTTCATAAGTATCATCCTTTGTTATAACATTATATTATTTAGAGTCGGAGCTTTATGCATTAGCAAGATATTCTTCGGCAAAATGTGAGGCGGTAGCACCATCGGCAGTAGCTGTTACAATCTGACGGAACGGCTTTGTTCGCACATCGCCCACTGCAAAAACTCCTTCAATATTTGTTTTAGTTGTTTCGTCTGCTACAATATATCCGTATTTGTCGATGTCGAGCTCTGCTGAAAACAGCTCCGAACGAGGCACTCGTCCTATGCTCACAAAGACTCCTTCGGCGTCTATGATTTTTTCTGTGCCGTCTTGTGTGTTTTTGATTTTCACACCCTTTACCTTATCATCGGCAATTATTGAACTCACAACACTATTCCATTGTATTTCCACATTTGGTGCACTAAGCAGAGGAGCACGATATACCTTTTCGGCTCTCAGGGTGTCTCTTCTGTGCACTATAATAACCTTTTTGCACAATTTTGAAAGCAGCAGTGCATCTGCTGCGGCAGAATTTCCGCCTCCAACCACTACCACGGTCTTGCCTTTATAAAACATGCCGTCACATGCGGCGCAGTAACCAAGACCTCTGCCAATGAGTGATTCTTCATTTTCAAGGCCAAGGTGTCTGTGCTCAGCACCCGTAGCTATAATTACACTTCGGGCACAAAATTCTTTGTCTTTTGTGCTCACTTTTTTTATTTTGTCTTTTAATGACACATTTAAAACTTCAGAAAGCATGGTTTTTGCGCCAAATCTTTCGGCGCCTTGCTTCATTTTCAGGGCGAGCTCAAAGCCATCGATGCCCTCTTCAAATCCGGGGTAATTATCAATCTGTGATGTTTGTGTCATTTGGCCGCCCGGCGAATAATTTTCTATCACAAGTGTGTCGAATCCTGCCCTTGATGCATACAGAGCCGCGCAATATCCCGCGGGACCACCGCCTATTATGATAATATCATATGTTTTTTCCATGTTTTTCACTTTCCTTCATAATCCTTTATTTCCAGCTTTAATAACATTGGTTAATTTGTTATATATTATGCTTTTCGGCATCTTATTTTAACAGCACAGTAAGATTGTAGATGATTGGTGCATACACAATTGCTGGCAAAAAGTCTGCCACTTTGATTTTTGTCATGCCCATCATGTTTGTGCCAATAATCATAATCAGAATAGAACCTGCACATGTCATTTCGTTAATTGCGCCTGTGCTCATAATTGGTGCCAAGAGCCCTGCCATAAGCACCAAAGCACCCTGAATAACAAACACAGCTGCTGCTGAAAGGAGCACGCCTATTCCAAGGGTAGATGCCAGCATTGCCGATGACACCAAATCAAGTGTTGCTTTGGTAAAAAGGAGAGTGTTATCTCCTGTGAGACCTGCCTGTATTGATCCTGTCACAGTCATCGACCCCACGCAAAAAAGCAGAGTTGCAGTCACAAGTCCTTCGGCTATTGAGATTTTATGGTCATTTTTTTGAAATTTTGCTTCTGCCTTTTCGGCAAGCTTAGTTACTGCGCCGTCAATATTTAGCAGGGTTCCCGTTATTACTCCAAGCACAATCGATGCAATTAAAATAAGCACATTTTCACCGCACAGGCTGCCTGATATACCTATGTATAAAACGCACGCTCCAAGCCCTGTCATTGCAGCACTGCTCACTTTTTGCGGAATTCCTTTTTTGAAAATAAGGCCCGCACATGAGCCTATAATAACTGTTATAACATTTACTATTACACCTATCATTTTATCCTCCGTGTCATATTAATTGTTATTTAATTATATTATAATTTTCACTATAAATCAATATATGTTTGCTTTATTTTTTTCTTTGTGTTATAATGAACATAAAGTTATAATAGCACAAAAACTGTTTTATGCTCAGGAGGTTTTTATGAAACTGAAAACGGTAGTTGAATTGCTCGATGCAAAAATTTTGGGAAACAGTTATAATGACAACAAAGAAGTGTTTGCAGCTTGCGGCAGTGATCTTATGAGTGATGTCCTTGCATTTGTTAAGGATCAGGCTCTTCTTCTTACAGGTCTTGTCAACTCTCAGGTAGTACGCACTGCCGAAATGATGGATATGAATGCCATCGTTTTTGTGAGAGGCAAGGTGCCCGGTGATGACATCTTATCCCTTGCCGACGAAGCCGGCATCGCAATTTTGTCCACTGAGCTTCCGCTTTATATTTCATGCGGTAAGCTTTATTCAGAAGGCCTTTATAAATAACAGGAGGTGGACAAATGAGCTCTTTCAAAGTTCAGTATGCTATAGATGGTGAAGATTTTTCTATAGCCGGAGATGCATCGCGCAAGCTCAAAAAGGTTTTGCAAAATCTTGGAGTTGCTCCGCAGATTATCCGCAAGGCCACTGTGGCTATGTATGAAGGCGAAATAAACATGGTCATTCATGCCGATGGGGGCGTCATTGATGTGGAAATCACTCCTGAAAAGATTCACATATTTCTTCGTGACAAAGGCCCCGGCATACCCAACATTTCCCTTGCCATGACCGAGGGATATTCCACCGCGACCGACAATGTGCGCGAGCTTGGGTTTGGCGCCGGCATGGGACTTCCCAACATGCAAAAATATACTGATTATATGAATATTACAAC
>JAFVSB010000201.1 GCA_017503945.1 Clostridia bacterium | reverse complement strand
TTTGGAAGGATTTATGCTCATAAGCTCAACGAGCTTTTGCAAAGTTATAACATCGTTTTTGACAAGCTCTGTGTATAACACAGGGAAAGCAGTCTCAAGCCCTACCACACCCATCATACTGTTTAGAAGACCTTTGCTTTTTTCCTCGGCGCTATGGGGAGCGTGGTCGGTGGCTATCATGTCAATTGTGCCATCGACAATTCCTTCTATTAAAGCCCGCCTATCTTCTTCGCTTCTGATGGGAGGATTCATTTTGAATCTGCCGTTATCCTCTATCATCATGTCATTTAGCACTAAGTAATGAGGGGCAGTTTCGCAAGTTACGTCAACCCCATCATGCTTTGCTTTTCTTATAAGCTCAACGCTCTCTTTGGTGGAAATATGGCACACATGGTATGACGCACCGGTTTCCTTGGCAAGTGCCAAATCTCTGGCAATGGGGCCATATTCACTCTCTGAACAAATACCCGGAATGCCACTTTTTTCGCTGAACTCACCTTTGTGTATCACGCCACCGTTTAACAGGGAATTGTCTTCACAATGAGCGCTGATTATTTTGGAAAGTGATTTTGCCTTGAGCATTGCTTCGCGCATGAGCGAAAGATTTTGAACTCCCTTGCCATCATCAAAAAACCCTGCAACATGGGGGCTCATTTCTTCAAACAAGGAAAGCTCGTGTCCGCCTTGATTGACAGTGATTGAACCAAAAGGCACAACTGTGCATTTTGCCTGCTGCTTTATCATGTCAAGCTGGACTTTAAGATTTTCAGAGCAATCGGGCACAGGGTTCAGATTTGGCATGGTGCATAAAGCAGTATACCCCGATTGAACAGCCGCCCGAGTGCCACTGGCAATAGTTTCTTTGTATGAAAAACCCGGCTCGCGCAGATGAACATGAACATCAACAAAGCCGGGAAAGATATATAATCCATCACAGTCATAAACTTCACAATCTACAGAGTCTGAAAATGGCAGAATTTTGTTGTCAACGATGCTTATTGAGGTTTTTTCAAATCCCTTTTCTGTATAGATAAATGCATTTTTCAAGCCAAATCTCATCATTACACCTCTGAACATTAAAAATCGTAAAATTACCTATCAAATATATTATCATAATATTGCCATGTTGTCAAGGAAGATAACCACAAAAAGAGGCTTTCCCGAAGCGAGAAAGCCTTTGTTTAAAACACAGATTATTTGCTTTTATTTTTATCTTCAGCACGCAGTTGAGCTCTTTTGATTTTGCCCGAAATTGTCTTGGGGAGTTCGTCAACAAATTCAACTATTCGGGGGTATTTATACGGCGCGATTGTCTTATTAACATGGTTTTGAAGTTCTTTTTTCAGCTCATCAGAGGGTTTATAGCCCTTGGCAAGAACTATGGTTGCCTTTACAATCTGACCACGCATTTCATCAGGAACTGCTGTGATTGCTGTTTCAAACACTGCCGGATGCTCCATCAAAGCACTTTCAACTTCAAACGGCCCGATTCTGTAGCCTGAGCTCTTTATAACATCATCAGCCCTGCCAACATACCAATAGAAACCATCTTCATCACACCACGCAAGATCACCTGTGAGATAATATCCATGAGAAAATACTGAATCGGTTTTTTCCTGATCTTTATAATAACAATCAAGAACGCCAAGCGGTTTGCCCTGGGTGATATCAAAAGCTATCTGCCCTATTTCACCAGGATCACACACGGTGAAATCATCGCGCAAAAGCGCCGCTTTAAAGCCGGCAGCAGGTCTGCCCATTGAGCCCGGCTTGGGGGTGTCCCACATGTATGTGCCAAGCAAAATCGGCGATTCTGTCTGGCCGAAGCCTTCATACACCTTGAGCCCGGTTGCCGAGTAAATCTGACTAAAGACCTCAGGGTTAAGCGCTTCGCCCGCTGTGGATATATGCCTGAGCGAAGATAAGTCATATTTTTTCATATCGGATTTGATGAAAAATCTATATATGGTAGGTGGTGCGCAGAATGTGGTAATTCTGTATTTTACTATCATTTCAAGCAAATCAGTGGGAACAAATTTATCACTATAATCGTATACAAACTGCGCTGTTCCGGCAATAAACTGACCATAGAGCTTGCCCCACGAGCATTTTGCCCAGCCAGTGTCTGCAACTGTAAGGTGAAGTCCATCGTCAACAACATTGTGCCAATATTTACCTGTGGATATATGGCCTAACGGATATGTAAACGAATGAAGAACCATTTTGGGATTGCCAGTGGTGCCTGATGTGAAGTACACAAGCATCGGATCATCATTGCAAGTAGCTTCATCACCTGTGGGTCTTGCAAAATCAGGTGACTCGCTTATTATTTCATGATCAAAATTATACCAGCCATCGTGCTTTTCATCACCAAGGACACAACACGCTTTTACCGAGGGGCAATCTGCCATGCTTTCATCCACATGAGAGCGAATCTCCCCTTTATCAGAGCATATGATCATTTTTATGTCAGCACTGTTGCATCTGAAAACAATGTCTTTTTTGGTGAGGAGATGAGTTGCAGGAATTGCAACAGC
>JAFVSB010000200.1 GCA_017503945.1 Clostridia bacterium | reverse complement strand
ATTGATGCCAAATCATGGAACAGTGTTTTTAAATCGCTGTGTCTTTCTAAAACTCCGGTCACAGTTGAGTGCGCATTTGACGATGCCATCGATTATTATTTTGGTTGGATTAAATCTATCAATGATAATGTGGCAACTCTCCGCTGCTTTGATGGCAGCGGACAGATTTTCAAAGACGAAATCAAAGTTAATCTCAATTTTGTTACACAACTTATGTTTGGAAATAAGTATACTGATCTTATGGCTAAATATGTTCAGTTTTAATCTTTACACAAACAAAAAAGTTCGGTTTATACAACCGAACTTTTTTTTATAGATTTTCAACATATTTTTTTATTTTTTCAAAGCTCACATCGCTTATATAATGTTCAATCTTACAACTGTCTGCATATGCATTCTCTTCATCAACACCAAGTGCCATCAGGGCTTTGGCAATGATATTGTGTCGCTCATACATTGCCGTTGCAATAGCTTCGCCTTTGCTTGTCAGGGTAATTATCCCGTTTGAGTCAACATTTACATATCCATCAGAACGAAATTTTTTCATAGCCACCGACACACTTGGCTTCGAAAACGACAATTCGTTTGCAACATCAACGCTTCTCACATTGCCCTTTTTTTGCCTTAAAATATATATAGTCTCAAGATAGTTCTCAGCTGATTCCATAATTTTCATAGTAAAAACCTCTGTTTTAATTTACAATTCAAAATCTAAGCAGCTTCTTGTAGCGGTAAAAGGTCTCACTTTGGTGTCGGCCACTTCAACATGTGTGGGGTGCACAGAGTAATTTTTCAAAGCTTCCTCATTTTCGAAGCTCGAATCCAGCATTACATCAGCATTGGAACTTGGCAAACCATTTGTATATACTCTAATGTCCAACAATCCCGGAATTTTGCCGGCTAAACCTTCAAGAGAATCTTTCATTTCGGCTAAGATTATATCTTTTTGCTCTTTTGAAAACTCTGCTTTTAATGTCCAAAGTATCACATGCTTTATCATATAAACCACCTCCATTAATTGCTTTAAAGTATAACACAGATTGCTCGTTTGTGTCAATATGTTGTTTCCTAATGATGATATTTGAACATTGTTAAATTATACAAAATAGTTATAGATTATTATGGCAAGTTTTGCTTGCATTATATAGAAATTTGATATATAATAATATGTTGTAATGTATAATGATATTTTTATGTATATATAGGAGGAACTTATGAGAAATGTTTATGATGTGCTAAAAGAAAGAGGTCTTATAGCACAAGTTACCCACGAAGAAGAAATCCGCAACCTTCTTGCCAATGAAAAAGTAACTTTTTATATTGGATTTGATCCCACTGCCGATAGTCTTCATGTTGGTCATTTCCTTCAGATGGTTGTTATGAGGCACATGCAGATGCATGGCCATAGACCTATTGCACTCGTCGGCGGCGGCACAGGCCACATCGGTGACCCTTCAGGCCGTACAGACATGCGCCAGATGATGACTGCCGATATTATCAATCACAACTGTGAGTGCTTTAAAAAACAGCTCTCAAGTGTAATTGATTTTTCAGATGGAAAGGCCATCATGGTAAATAATGCCGATTGGCTTTTAAAGCTTAATTATGTAGACTTTCTCCGAGATATAGGCTCATGCTTTTCTGTTAACAAAATGCTCACAGCAGAGTGCTTTAAGCAGCGCCTTGAAAAGGGACTCTCGTTCCTCGAATTTAACTATATGCTCATGCAAAGCTACGATTTTCTCATGCTCAGCAGAGAATATGATTGTAAAATCGAGCTTGGCGGTGATGATCAGTGGAGCAATATTCTCGGTGGTATTGATCTTTGCCGTCGTAAAGATCAAAAGCAAGTATATGGCATGACCTTCACTCTTCTCACCAACAGCGAAGGCAAAAAAATGGGCAAAACACAAAGCGGTGCTTTGTGGCTTGATCCTGCCAAAACTTCTCCATATGATTTCTATCAATATTGGGTAAATGTTGATGATGCAGATGTTATTAAGTGCCTCAAACTTCTCACGTTCCTTCCTCTTGAGGAAATCGAAGCTATGGCTGAGTATAAAGACGCCGAAATCAACAAAGCCAAAAAAGTGCTTGCCTATGAAGTTACAAAGCTTGTTCATGGTCAGGAAGAAGCCGATAAAGCTCAGGCAGCAGCAGAAGCTATCTTTGGTGCAGGCAATGCATCTGAAAATATGCCCACAACCAAAATCTCTGCAAGTGAAGTTTGTGGCGGATTGTCCATACTTGATTGCATGGTCAAAACAGGAATCCTTGCATCAAAAGGTGAGGGCAGAAGACTTATTCAGCAGGGCGGTGTTAGCCTCAATGCAAACAAAGTTTCCGATGTTAATTATATGCTTACCGATGCCGATTTTGAAAATGGTGAAGCTATAATCAAAAAAGGTAAAAAAGTCTTCCATCGTGTTGTTCTCGACTAATATATTATTCGGAGGTTTAATCAAATGAAATATCAGAGCACCAGAAACAGTGCCGTTAATGTAAGTGCCGCGCAGGCAATCAACAACGGCATATCTCCCGAAGGTGGATTATATGTTCCGGCATCTATTCCTCAGATTTCTTCAGATGAGATTGCTTCGCTTGCTGAGCTTAAATATGCTGATAGAGCCGCAAAAATTCTTGGTATGTTTTTGACCGATTACACAACAGACGAGCTTTCATATTGTGCACAAAATGCATATAGCGCAGAAAAATTTGGCTCTGACAACACAGCACCCGTGTGTTCTTTAGATGACACACTCAATATTTTGGAATTGTGGCATGGTCCCACATGTGCTTTCAAAGATATGGCACTTCAGATTCTTCCATATCTGCTTAAGCTTGCAATTAGCAAAAATGGTGAAAACAATGAAGTTGTTATCCTTGTGGCAACATCGGGCGACACCGGCAAAGCCGCACTTGAAGGATTTAAAGATGTTGAAGGCACGAGAATTCAGGTTTTCTATCCTGTAGATGGCGTTTCTGATATTCAAAAGCTTCAAATGACCACGCAAGACGGTAAAAATGTGTCTGTGTGTGCAGTTAATGGCAACTTCGATGATGCTCAAACGGGTGTCAAGAAGATATTTACAAATGAAGAATACAAAAAAGAACTCAGTTCACGCGGCTATACTTTTTCTTCGGCCAACTCTATCAACTGGGGCAGGCTTGCTCCTCAGATTGTATATTATTTTTCTGCATATTGCGATTTGCTGAAAAATAATAAAATAAATAATGGTGACAAAATAAACATTGTTGTTCCCACAGGTAACTTTGGCAATATCCTTGCTGCATATTATGCATCCCAGATGGGTTTACCTGTAAATAAGCTCATTTGCGCATCCAACAGCAACAATGTTCTCACAGATTTTATCAACACAGGGGTATATGACCGCAACAGAACTTTTTATACCACTGCATCACCGTCAATGGATATTCTCATATCCAGCAATCTTGAAAGACTTCTTTTCCATCTTACAGACAGAAATGACGAAATCATCAGAGGCTATATGTCTGAACTTGAAGCTAATGGCAAATACACCGTTTCTGATGATGTAAAAGCAAAAATCAAAGAAATATTCGTTGCAGGATGTTGCGACGATACTGCAACCTCCCAAACCATCGCAAAATATTTCAATAAATATTCTTATGTGGTAGACACGCACACCGCCGTTGCTCTCAATGTGTATGAAAAATATGTTCAAGAAACAGGCGACAATACCATCACAGTTGTTGCATCTACTGCCAACCCGTTTAAATTTAATGAGGCAGTAATTTCTGCAATTTCGCCAAAAACCTGCCTTGATGGCAAAGATGAATTTGAGCTTCTCGAAATTCTTGCACAAGAAGGCAACATTGAGATTCCCGTGCAGCTTTCCGAACTTAAAACAAAAGCTGTGCGCTTCAATGATGTGTGCAACAAAGAAGACATGCGAGTGCAAACCGATAAATTTCTTAACTGATTTCGGAGTATGGTATGAGCAATAGGACTTTGGCAGTTGTGATTGTTGCCGGTGGCAGCGGTCAGAGAATGGGGAGTGAAATCCCCAAACAATTTTTGAAAGTCAATGGTATAGAAATTATACAACACACTTTGCGCGCTTTTCTTGAGTGCAAATTGGCTCAGAAGATAGTTGTTGTGTGCAATAAAGATTATATAGACCACACCCAAAAACTGGTCACTTCCATTTCTTCTGATGTTCCCATTGAAATTGTTTCAGGTGGAGCAACCAGGCAGAACTCTGTATATGAGGGTTTGCAAAAGGTATCTGATTTTAAGTATGTCATGATTCATGATGCAGTCAGATGTTGTCTTTCTGTTGAAGATATATATAAGCTCTTTGACACTCTCAAAGCTTCATCAGCATGTGCATTGGGTGTAAGAGTGAATGATACCATCAAGCTTGCCGATTCTGAAAGCCAGGCCATAATTAAAACTATTGACAGGCAAAATCTCTGGCACATACAGACTCCTCAGGCTTTCGATGTGGCCGATATCATTGATGCACACACGCAGGCATTACATTCAGGCTTTGAAGCCACTGACGATTGCGCCCTTGCCGAAAGAGTCGGCATGGTTGTAAAAATTGTGGAGGGCAGCTACACTAATATTAAGGTTACCACGCCCTCGGATTTAATTCTCGCAGGAGAATTTTTGAAAGGCAGGAGATTTTAATGAGAGTCGGATTTGGATATGATGTCCATGCCTTAGCGCCTGATCGCAAATTAATCGTGGGCGGTGTGGATATACCGTTTGAAAAAGGTCTGCTCGGTCATTCCGATGCCGATGTGTTGCTACATGCAATTGCCGACTCGCTTCTTGGCGCAGCAACTCTTGGTGATATAGGAAAGCATTTTCCCGATACCGACCCTGCATACAAAGGCATCAGCAGTATGATACTTTTGAAAAAAACGGCAGAGTTAGTCCGTAGTAAAGGCTATGACATAGTAAACATTGATGCTACCGTTGTTGCACAAAAGCCAAAGATTTCACCATATTCAGCCCAGATGATATCCAACATTGCAGATTGCCTTGGAGTGGATGCATCGTGCGTAAATGTGAAAGCTACTACCACCGAAAAACTTGGATTTGAAGGCAGAGAAGAGGGGATATCCTCTCATTGTATTTGTCTTTTAGATAACAGAAAGGATGATTATAGTGTTAACTGATATTCAAATTGCACAAAACGCTAAAATGGAGCATATCAGTAAGATTGCTTCTCAAATTGGCCTTGGCGAAAATGACATTGATTATTATGGCAAATACAAAGCTAAAATCACTCAGGATGTTTTCAAAAAAGTTGAAAACAACAAAGACGGCAAGCTTATTTTGGTAACTGCCATAAACCCGACTCCTGCAGGTGAAGGAAAAACGACTACCACAGTAGGTATAGGACAAGCTATGGGCAAGCTTGGCAAAAAAGCAATCATTGCCCTCAGAGAGCCTTCTCTTGGTCCTGTAATGGGTGTTAAAGGTGGCGCAGCAGGCGGCGGATACGCTCAGGTTGTGCCCATGGAAGATATCAACCTGCACTTTACTGGCGATATGCATGCTATCACCAGTGCCCACAATCTCCTTGCTGCTCTTTTGGATAACCATATCAAACAGGGCAATGAGCTTAATATTGATACCACTTCCATAGTTTTTAAGCGAGTTCTCGATATGAATGACCGTGCTCTCAGAAACATTGTGGTTGGTCTTGGCGGTAAAATTAATGGCGTACCTCGTGAAGACGGATTTATGATCACAGTTGCATCTGAAGTTATGGCAATTCTCTGTCTTGCTTCTGATTTTTCTGATCTTAAAGAGCGACTTTCCAAAATCATTGTTGCCTATGACAACTGTGGCAATCCTGTTACAGCAGGTCAGCTAAACGCTGCTGGTGCAATGGCACTTTTACTTAAAGATGCCATCAATCCTAATCTCATTCAAACTCTCGAAAACACACCATGTCTTATGCACGGCGGTCCTTTTGCCAACATTGCGCATGGTTGCAACAGCCTCAGAGCCACCAAGCTTGCACTCAAGCTTGCAGATTATGTCATCACTGAGGCAGGCTTTGGTGCAGACCTCGGTGCTGAAAAATTCCTCGACATTAAATGCCGCGTTGGCAATTTAAACCCCAATGCAATTGTTGTTGTTGCTACTGTCCGTGCACTCAAATACAATGGCGGCGTTGCCAAAAGTGAACTCAAGACCGAAAATCTCGATGCGCTTAAATCTGGCATTGCCAACCTCGGCAAGCATGTAGATAACATGAAAAAATACGGTGTTCCCGTTATTGTTGCTATCAACGCATTCGACACCGACACCGAAGCTGAAAAACAGTTTATCATGGACTATTGCGACAGCATTGGTGTTAAGGCTTGCTTCTCCGATGTATTTGCTAAAGGCGGCGAGGGTGGCATTGAGCTTGCTCAGACCATCTGTGACACAGTAGATAATATTGAATCCAATTTTGCTCCTATATATGATGAAAAGCTTTCAATAAAAGAGAAGATCGACATAATTGCAAAAAAGATTTATGGTGCTTCTTCGGTTAATTACACCGCAAAAGCAAACAAAAAAATCGCCAAACTTGAACAGCTTTCTCTTGACAAGGTTCCTGTATGTATGGCGAAGACTCAATACTCACTGTCTGATGATCCAAATCTTCTTGGTGCACCGGAAGGCTTTGAAATAACTGTAAGAGATGTAAACATTTCTAACGGGGCAGGATTTGTTGTGGCACTCACAGGCGACATTATGACAATGCCCGGTCTTCCCAAGGTTCCTGCTGCAAATAACATAGACATCAGCGATGATGGTGAAATAGTAGGCTTGTTCTGATTTTTTGGAGGCAAAATGAAATATATCACTTCTTCGTATGAGGAGACTCAAAAGCTTGCTTTTGAATTTGCAAGTAATTTAAAACCCGGTATGATAGTTACTCTCGATGGCGACCTTGGTGCCGGCAAAACAGCTTTCACCACAGGAGTTGTATCAGGTCTTGGTTGTACTGACACTGTCACCAGCCCCACTTTCACAATTGCCAATGAATATCGCAAGGGCAGCATACCTGTGTTTCATTTTGATATTTACAGACTCTCTTCAATGGAAGATTTGTATGATATCGGTTGGGAAGACTATCTTTCCCAAAACGGAATCATTATCATTGAATGGGCAGATATAATTAAACCCGAGCTTGACTGCCCGTTTGTAGAGATAACAATCAAAAAGCAATTGGACATCAGCGATGATACACGAGAAATAACAATAGAATACAGAGGATAAAGTAATGAATATTTTAGCAATGGATACTTCATCAGTTAATGCCACGGTTGCTGTATGTGATGAAAACAGAATATTAGGAGAGTACACGGTCAGCAACGAAAGAGCGCATTCTCAGATAATAATGCCTATGCTCGAATCACTCCTTAATCATTGTTCTTTAACAATCAAAGATATTGATGTTTTTGCAGTTGCTTTAGGTCCGGGTTCATTTACCGGTCTGAGGATAGGCATATCAGCCATGAAGACTTTGGCACAGTCTTTGTCAAGGCCAATAATTGGAGTGTCATCGCTCGATGAGGTAGCTTCTTCATTTTTTGGTACTGACAAGATAATTTGTCCGATTTTTGATGCTCGCCGTAATGAGGTGTATAATGCACTATATTTAAATGGCAACAAATTTGTTTCTGAGCGAGTTGTGGATTTTGACGAACTTCTTATTGAACTTTCTCAAAAGCAAGTTGTTTTTGCCGGTGATGCCATCATCAAGTATCGCGATAAAATTTTGAGCTTTAATAATCCCAATTGGCTGGTTGCCCCAAATAGCTTGTCTATGCAAAGAGCGTCGGCGCTTGCATCTGTTGCTCTCAGGCGAGCACTCAATTCAGATTTTGATAATCTTTATGATTTATCACCAATATATCTCAGATTGCCCCAGGCAGAGAGGGAATATAATCTTGCCCACGGCATCTGCAATAATT
>JAFVSB010000199.1 GCA_017503945.1 Clostridia bacterium | reverse complement strand
TATATGATATATTGGTTGCCTGTGCAGGCACTGCGCAGATCACAAAGAGTGCACAAAGCAAAAACAAGAATATTCTTTTCATATATATTTTCCTTTCGGGATAGCCTCATTATATAATTATGCTGTGACTATATTATACAATACCCAAAATGAAAATTCAAGCAAATTATTTTCAAACAAAAATGACATTGGTTTTGCCAATGCCATTTTTAAAATCATATTCAGCTAATCAGGCTTCCGTCAGAAATGTCATCTAACCTATCGGGCGAAAGCACCGAGAGCTTGTCGCCATCTTGCGCTGCAAGAATCATACCCTGCGAAAGCACGCCTCTGAGCTTTACGGGCTTGAGGTTGGTAACAACCACTACTTTTTTGCCAACGAGCTCTTCGGGCTTATAATACTTGGCAATGCCCGACACAATCTGGCGCACCTCATCGCCGATTTTTATCTGAGACACTAAGAGCTTGTCGGCTCCTTCAACCGGCTTGCTTTCAAGCACAACACCTATCTTCATTTCCACCTTGGCAAAATCATCTATGCCTATTTCCGATGGTGTGTCTGGTTCTGCCTTTTTATTTTCTTTTTTGCTGTCGGCCTTCTTTTCTTCCTGCACCTTGCCAAACATATCGTTTGCCACTTCTTCGAGCTTCTTGGCTTCGTCAAGACGGCCAAAGAGAGGTGTAGCCTCGCCTACGCAAATGGTCTTATCTGAATTAAATGAGCTGAGAGTGTCGTAAGAGGTGTCTGTGCAATTAATCTGAGCAAAGATTTTTTGTGATGTTTCAGGCATGAATGGCGAAAGAAGCACTGCAATGAAGCGTATGCCCTCAACAAGATTGCAAAGCACTGTTTTAAGACGGTCAGATTTTGATTCATCTTTGGCAAGTGCCCATGGCATGGTTTCGTCAATATATTTGTTGCAGCGGCGTGCCAGGCTCATAACAAGCTCCAGAGAATCTGCCACTTTAAGCTCTTTCATACGCTCGCTGACATCTGCCACAGTCTGCGTGCACATTGCAATGAGCTCACTATCTACATCATCTGTCACATTAGGATTGATGAGTTCTTTGCCAAAATATTTGTTGACCATGGCAACGGTGCGGTTCACAAGATTGCCGAGTGTATTTGCAAGGTCTGCATTATAGCGGGAAATGATGGTTTCCAAAGTGATGGTGCCGTCAGATGCAAAGGGCATTTCGCGAAGCACATAGTATCTGATTGCATCAACTCCAAAATGCTTAACCAAATCATCAGCATACATTACATTGCCCTTGGATTTGCTCATTTTGTCATTGCCGGAAAGCAACCACGGATGGCCAAAAATCTGCTTGGGCAAAGGCTCGCCAAGAGCCATGAGCATGATGGGCCAGTAGATGGTGTGAAAACGAAGAATATCCTTGCCTATGATGTGAACATCGGCAGGCCAGTATTTGCGATAAAGATCGGAGTTTGCTTCGGTGTCATAGCCCAGAGCTGTGATATAGTTGGAAAGCGCATCAATCCACACATACACAACATGCTTGTCATCAAAGCTCACAGGCACGCCCCATTTGAACGAGGTACGCGACACACAAAGGTCCTGAAGTCCCGGTTTTAAGAAGTTGTTAACCATTTCTTTGCGTCTGGACTCGGGCTGAATGAACTCAGGGTTTTCTTCAATGTGTTTCATGAGAGCATCCTGATATTTGCTCATGCGGAAGAAATAAGCTTCTTCTTTGGTTTCGGTCACAGGTCTGCCGCAATCAGGGCAGCAGCCGTCAACAACCTGAGTTTCTGTAAAGAAGCTTTCGCAAGGTACACAGTAAAGACCGCTGTATTCACCCTTATATATATCGCCCTTATCATAGAGCTTTTTAAAAATTTTCTGCACGGTAGCTTCGTGGTAATCATCGGTGGTTCTTATGAATTTGTCATAGCTTGTGTTCATAAGGTCCCATATTGTGCGGATTTCACCTGCAACACCGTCAACATATGCCTTGGGAGTGATGCCGCATTCGTTGGCAATCTGCTCAATCTTCTGGCCGTGTTCGTCGGTGCCTGTGAGGAAAAACACATCCTTGCCTATGAGGCGGTTATATCTGGCAATTGCATCGGTGAGCACAATTTCATATGTGTTGCCTATATGAGGCTTGCGTGAAGTGTAGGCAATTGCCGTGGTAATGTAGAATTTCTCTTTTGCCATTGTTTTCTTTCCTTTCTTGCTTGCACGAATGAGTACAAGGTTATACACTGTAATATTATACCATTATGTTCACGGTTTTACAAGCACAAAATCAATACTTGTTTATGGGTGCATCAAGCTCTTCGGCATCTGCCTTTTTGATGGCTCTTATTTCGATTTGATATTTGCCGTCGGGGGAGTCAACATCCACCACATCACCGAGTTTTGCGCCCAAAAGCTTTTTGCCTATTGGCGATTCGTTGCTTATAAAGCCGCTTGCAGCATCATTGCGCACAGTGGTCACAATCCTCAGCTGCATCACCTCTTCGATGTCTGTCATATAACAATCCACAAGGTCATGCATGCCCACCGTGTCGGGTGCAGATGAAGTGTCTATCACATTGGCGGTTCTTATCATGTTGGTAAGATAGCGGATACGGCTTTCGTTCTGGTTTTTCTTTCTTTTGGCTTCTTTGTATTCAAAATTTTCGCTCAGGTCACCAAACGCTCTTGTGCGCTTGACCTCTTCCAGAAGTTCATAACGAAGTGTGACCTTTCTGTATTCAATTTCTTCCTGCATTTTTTCAATGTCTTGTCTTGTAAGGACGTTATACACCAAAATTCTCCTCGCTTTATAAGTACATCTCCATTGTCACATGGACAACGCCCTCTTCCAAAAATTCATCTGATACAATGCGAAATCCCATTTTTTCATAAAATCCAACAGCTTGTTTTTGAGCATGCACTCTTATTTTATCACAGGCAAAGTGCTTTTTGATTTCTTCCACACTTTTTTTCATAAGCTCACTGCCCATGCCGCTTTTGTGCTTTAAAGTGAGCACTCTGCCAATCATCACAACACCGCTTTCGCTCGCACATTCAAAAGCTCTCAGATACGCCAATGTTCTTTTGCCGTCCCAAAAAAAGCAGTGCAAGCTGTCATAATCGGTATCGTCCAGATCCTGACACACAATGGCTTGCTCAAGCAAAAAAATCTCTGCTCTTGATTTTATTATTTCGTAAACTTCAGTCGCAGACAACTCGCCAAATTTTTTTGATATAAAATCCATGTCATCACCTTTTCATTTGAAAAAAGGACTATGCAAACATATGCACAGTCCTTTTTCTCTTTACCCCGGCAGCTTCCTACTTTCCCGGGCCGTCACCAGCCAAGTATCATCGGCACTACAGAGCTTAACTTCCGTGTTCGGTATGGGTACGGGTGTGTCCTCTGCGTCATCGCCACCGAGTTACTTAATACAATATCAGTT
>JAFVSB010000198.1 GCA_017503945.1 Clostridia bacterium | reverse complement strand
GCCGCCACCGCCGCCAGCAGAACCACCGCCGCCAGCTCCGGGCTCGTTGCCTTTGTTGGTTTTGGCATAGGTGATTGCAGAATATTCACCTGTGCCGATTTCGTTTTTGGCAGCTATCTGAACATAATAGGTTGTATTTGCAGAAAGGTCTGTGATTTCTTTGCTTGTGCTATTTGCGTTTGTAATGTTTACTGTTTTATTAATGCTATCACTGCTTGTGCCATATTTAATGATGTAGCCTGTAATTGCCGCGCCGCCATTATTGGGAGCAGTCCAGCTTATATTAATCTTTTTGTCTCCGCCTGTTACGGTAGGATTTGACATTTTGGCAGGTTTTGTCTTTTGTGGTGCAGGTGCTGCGAAAACATTATCCTTTTCATCAACATATCCGTCACGGTTAAAGTCTGCTGCCAGGCTATATTCATCTGATGAAACAAATGCCTCATATGCAGTTTTGTCAGCATCGGTAATTGCTTCGTCTTTGTTTACATCACCGGGAACAAAATCACTGTTTGTGATAGTGAGCACATCATCAAAGGTTACATCTGTGATCTTATATGTTTTATAACCAATGCCCGAAAGCTCAACGGTATATTTGTTACCTTTTATGACGGTGGTTGTTACAGTGAATTCAGCCTTTGTGGTGTTATCTCTGTTGTCACTGTTTAAAAGCGCTTTGACAACATCACCGTTTGTCTGGTCAGTAATTTTGAGTGTTACACCCGACTCGTTGCTTGCAACAAAATCAGGAACCTTATCCATTTTGATTTTGACAGTTGCATTCATACCCTCTTTTGCAGTTTCGGCAGCTTGTGCGGTTATGGTGCTTGTGCCTTGTGCATAAACGGTGTCATTTTGTGTATAGCAGTATGAATGTTCATTATCAACCGAAAGAGTTACACTGCCGCCTGTTGGTTTGTGGAAAGTAAGAATAAACACAGGAGTTTCATCACTGAACGAAACAGCTTCGCTAAGTGCAAATCCTACTGTGAGTTTATTGCCCACTTTTGCGTCGGCAGGAGCGTCATTTGCCATAAGATATTTTACACCTACATAGTCAAGCTCTCCTGTAATGTCAAAAGCAGTCTGCATTGCTGTCACATCATCAACATCACCTTTGATGCTGACTTGTATTTTTGCATCGCCTGTTTTAGTTGAGGTGTTACTGTTTGTAACATCTGTCAAAATCACTTCGATGCTCTCTGCTGCCATGACAGGCAATCCGGAAAATATGCTCGTCACCATAGATGCAGCCACAAGCAAAGATCCGAATTTCTTTAGAAATTTGAAATGCATTCTTCAATTCCTCCAATTTCTTAATATAAAAATCCAAAATAGACCACAAAAGTTTCAAATGTTTGTTACACAGAAACAATTTATTTTTTTGAAGAATGGAATTTATCGGAAAACGGGATATAATTCCATCTGTTTTCTTTGAGTTCACTTTTCCAAAACAAATATTCTCTTTCGCTCATTGCCCTTCGTAGTTCATCTTTTATCATCTTTTGATTGCGCCTTGCAGGCCTGAAAGTAAACAGATAATAATTGAGAGAAAAAGGCAGAACAACGAGAAGTATTATCGATACAATCCAAGGTGTTAATGTCTGGTTCATTTGTATATTCTTAGCTCCTTTTCTAAAAGTGTGCGCAGGTAATCAAGCTGCATTTTTGTGACGGGTAAGTCTCCCCATACCGCGTAATCTGAAATCATAGATGCAAACAAGAAAACAAGAGGTTTGATTGTTTCTTCATCACACCCAAACTCTTCACACAATCTTTTGGAATACTGACAATATTTATCATTCAAAAGAAGCATGTTTTCATTCATAAAAGCGCCATAGATGGGACTGGTGGCTACCTGATATATGTAGCGCAGTGACATTCTGTGAGCATCGATATGCTCCAGAAAATGCTCGAAAAAATAATCGAATTTGTTGATGTTTTCAAAAATAAATTCAAATATGCTATCTGCAACCACAGACAGACCATACTGAGTTGCTTCCAAAAACAATGAATCTTTACCGCCAAACCAATAGTAAATACTTCCCGATGAAATTCCGGTGCCTTTACAAAGGTCACGCAGTGATGTGTTTTCAAGACCGTTTTTTACAAGATAGTTAAAACACTTGTCAAGCAAATTCAGTCTTATTTCCTGATTTTGTGCCATTGATTCACCTCTTCTGCAAGTTGAAAATCTGTAACAGTTGTTATAAATTTCTCGTAATAATAGATTTACCACATAATCAACATTATGTGGTAAATAAAAATATTATATTAAGCTTTTCCCCTTTTTGGGTGCTTTAAATATATCATACATAGGGCACTTATGTCAATAAATTTTTTCTAAATTGTGATAATATCCTAAATTTTAGCACACTAAATTAGACCAATGATACAAATCTGCATATAAATTGGTCTGTTTTTGATGCAACTAATAAATTTGAGTGTTATCAAGACAAGCAATCACCCAAAATCATAAAAACTGCATCAATTAAAAAATATATTCAAATCTGATTTACCACATAATGTTGATTATGTTGTTTTTTTGTTTACCACATAATGTTGATTATGTGGTTTTTTAATTAACTATCAGCTAATCAACAATCCAAGCTTTCGAAGCTGGCGCATATGCTGCTCGCCGCTTTCGGCTGTGTATATGCGGGTGGTGTTTATGTTGGAATGACCAAGAATATCGGCAAGGCGCACGATGTCTTTTTGAATAGAATAATAGGTGCGTGCAAAAAGATGACGCAGATTGTGAGGAAACACCTTGCCCGGCTCTACCCCTGCACGCTGACACAGCTTTTTCATCTCTGACCAGATATTTGAACGGTCGAGTGGTTTGCCTGAGCGTGTGATAAATATG
>JAFVSB010000197.1 GCA_017503945.1 Clostridia bacterium | reverse complement strand
TCCATAGCACCTTTCATTCTTGCCACATGACCGTGATGGTCAGCACCCCAGATGTTTATTACTTTGTCAAAGCCTCTTTTTTCAAATTTGTTGCGGTGATAAGCAATATCAACTGCAAAATATGTAGGAAATCCGTTTGCACGAATGAGCACATCGTCTTTTTCAGCGCCAAATTCAGTAGATTTAAACCAAAGTGCGCCATCTTTTTCATATGTGAGGTCGCTTTTCCTGAGCAGGTCAATAGTCTCGGCTACTTCACCATTTTCATGTATAGAGCTTTCATTGAACCATACATCATAATTGATGCGATAGTCGGCAAGGTCAGATTTGAGCTTGGCTATATTGTTTTTGAGGCCAAATTTTACAAGCTCATCACGCAGCTGCTGGCTATCGCCATCAAGATATTTGTCACCATTGATTTTAATAAATTCATTTGCCAGCACTTTGATATCATTTCCCTGATACCAATCGTCAGAAAATTCTACTGCATCTTCGCCTTTCAGCGCCTGAATGTAGCGGGCTTCGAGTGAGTTTGCAAATTTGTCAATCTGAGCACCTGCGTCGTTTATGTAAAATTCTCTTGTCACATCGTAGCCTGCCATGTCGAGCACGCTTGCAAGGCTATCACCGAGCGCACCGCCTCTTGCATTACCCATGTGCATGGGTCCTGTGGGATTTGCGCTTACAAATTCCACCATAACCTTTTTGCCTGCACCTACATCTATGCGGCCAAAGTCATCACCTGCAAGATATGCATCCTTAAGGGCGTCATAGATTCTCTTTTTGGCAAGATAAAAGTTTATAAATCCGGGGCCCGCTATTTCTATTTTTTCAATATAGGTATTTTCTGTATCAATTGCTTTAACAAGTGCATCAGCAATTTTGGCAGGGGCATTTCTGAGGATTTTTGTGAGCTTCATTGCTGCATTGGTTGAAAAATCACCATGAGATTTTTCTTTTGGAATTTCAATTTCAATTTCAATCTCACTTGCTTTTTCAATCAGTTCATCACTTACATCAAGATAATTGCCAATATTTTTAATTGCACTGCTTACAGAGCAAATGATTTGTTGTTTTGTTTGCGCTATGATATTTTTCATATGTTGTGCCTCCTGACTTCGATTTCAAAGTTATTTTTGCTTGTTTTTGCGTTGTTGATATCCAGATAATAGTCCACATTAATTCTGCCGCCATCGGGCGTGACATCAATGTCAAGGTTATCTGTAAATATACCAATCATAAAATCTCCATATGGTGTGTTGTAATACGATGAGGTCTTTCTGTCCTTCATAAAGAGCATCTGACTGTTTACTGCACCATTTCTTAGCAAAGAAACATAATCATTGCCGATTTCAATTGAAGTCTTTGTGCCTTCAAGTCCAGTTATTTCCGATTCTTCATAGTCGATGAAATATACACCGTCTGCAAGCTTATATTCACCCTCCGTGGTAAGGCTTATGTCTGTGTTGTCTTCCTCGGCATCATAAGCCTGCATTCCTTTTATAGAAATAATAAATTTATCGTTCATTTGTGCTCTCCCAAAAAATTAATCTTCAAGCGCTATTTCAATCAGCCTGGTCAAAAGCTCGGTATACTCAATACCCGATGCTTCAAAAAGCTTTGGATACATGCTGATGCTTGTAAATCCCGGCAGAGTGTTAATTTCGTTGATGCAGACCTTGTCTTTGGCTTCATCCACAAAGAAATCAACTCTCGAAAGTCCCTTGCCGTCAAGGGCTTCAAAGGCTTTAATGGCATTTTCTCTTACCTTTTGGGCATATGCATCATTAATATTTGCAGGAATGTAAAGCTCGCTTTTGCTGTCAGAGGCATATTTTGCATCATATGTATAAAATTCCTGCGCAGCTACAATTTCGCCAACACACGAAGCCTCTATGCTTCCGCGGTTACCAAGCACTGCACATTCTACCTCGTGACCTGTGAGAAATTCCTCCACGAGTATCTTTCGGTCAAACTTCATAGCTTCATTGATTGCTCCAATGAGCTCATCGCGGTTTTTTGCTTTGCCAATACCTATTGATGAACCGGCATTGGCAGGCTTTATAAACACAGGATAACCAAGCGTAGTTTCTATTTGGGCTATTTTTTCATCAAGTGATGCCATCTCGTGTTTTGCAATCACAACCCAGTTTGCCTGAGGAATGCCTGCGTTTTTGAAAATTATCTTGGTGAAGGTTTTGTCCATTCCCACACTGGAAGCTATCACACCCACACCAACATATCTGATTCCTGCAATTTCAAAAAGACCTTGTATGGTTCCGTCTTCTCCGTTTTTGCCGTGCAGCACAGGAAATGCAACATCAAAATACACTTTTTTGTATGTACCATCAGGGCTGAAAACTGCCAAACATGATTCTTTGCTTCCGTGCATGATGCTAACAGGAGCGAGGTTGTCATTATACCATTCATCAACAGGGATTTTCGCATAATCTCCATCGTATAAATACCATTTGCCTGTTTTGGTAATACCAACAGTAATTATGTCATAAATATTTTTATCAAGTTTTTCAAGCACCGAAAACGCTGATTTCAATGATATCTCATATTCAGTCGATTCTCCGCCAAATATAACGCAAATTTTCTTTTTCATACCTGATTATTCGGCTCCTTTACCAAAATTAAATACAGTTCATTCTATTATATCACACAAATTATAAAAAAGAAACAAAAATTTATACAAAATTTATCGATGTGTGCAGAAGATATTATGTTACTGTTAAATGACAGAACATTTAAAACTATGTAACACAAGTTGTTTTTTCGTATACCGCCAATTTATTTTTTGATACAATTTTACGGGTGATTAATATGAAAATCAGGCAAAGCGAAAATTCTGTAATAATAAGCGGTATAAAAGATTTTAATCCAAAGCACACTTTTTTGTGTGGTCAATGCTTCAGATGGGATGAAGAAGCCGACTCCAGCTTCACAGGCGTAGCTTTTTCAAAAGTGGTGAATATATCATGCAAAGACGATGAGGTTACTATCAAGAATATAACACTAGCTGAATATGAAAGTCAATGGAAACATTATCTTGATTTGGATACTGACTACAACTACATAAAAAGCACTTTTTCGTCAGATGAGCATGTGAAAAAAGCTCAGGATTTCGGATGGGGAATAAAGATTCTGAATCAGGAAATTTTTGAGTGCCTTATTTCGTTTATTATTTCCACCCAAAATGCTATTCCAAGAATCAAAAAAATAGTGTCCAAGCTTTCTGAAATGTATGGAAGTAAAATTGAATATTTGGGCAAAACCTTCTACGCTTTCCCCACGCTGGAACAATTGCAAAGTGTGAGCGTGGAATCACTTGCTCCTCTAAAGGCAGGATATCGTGCACAGTATATTGTCGATGCCGTTTACAAGCTTAGCTCAGGCGAGGTTAAGCTTGCAGATATATCTTCAATGCCGTATGAAGCTGCCAAAGCACAGCTCATGAAAATCAAAGGGGTAGGGCCCAAAGTGGCTGATTGTGTACTTTTATTTTCAGCGGGAAAAAAAGAGGCATTTCCCGTTGATGTGTGGGTAAAAAGAACAATGCAGGCTTTGTATCTTGGTGATGGTGCAACCCAAAAGCAGATTGAAGAGTTTGCCGCCAATCATTTTGGCACATATGCCGGTGTGGCACAGCAGTATTTGTTTTATTATGCAAGAGAAAATAAGCTATAAAAAACTCAGAGGCTCAAATTTTTGAGCCTCTGAGTTTTTTATTTAATTATTTCAATCACATTTTTGGGGCACTCTTTTGCACAGATGCCGCAGCCAACACATTTTTCATAATCAATAACCGCAAGATTATCAATCACTTTAATTCCCTCTTTGGGGCATTTCTTTTCGCATATCTTGCAGCCTATGCAGCCTGCATCGCAATATGCTTTCACGACCACACCCTTATCTTTAGAAGCGCATTTTACAATAGCGGTTCTTTTTTGGGGCACCATTTCAATGAGGTTTTTAGGACAAATGTTTGCGCATTTTCCGCAGCCGATACATTTTTCCTTATCAATAACTGCAACTGAGTTTTCAATGGTTATTGCATCTTCACTGCACACCTTCACGCAGCTGCCAAGCCCCATACAACCATATTCGCATGATTTGGGCCCGGTGCCGAGTGATGCTGCAGTGATGCAATCATCAATGCCGAAAATTTCGCATTTTTCTGAGCACTTATCGCATGAACCATTGCAGTGTATAGCGGCAAACTTTTTCACTACCTCGCCAGCTTCTACGCCCATTATATCTGCAATCTGCTGAGCTTTTTCGGCAGTCATCAGATTACATGAGGTCACGGGAGCGCCGTCTTCTACAATAGCCTGTGCAAATGCAGAGCAGCCTGCAAATCCGCAGCCACCGCAGTTTGCACCGGGAAGTATTTCGGCAATCTTGTCAATTCTTTCATCTTTTTCCACTTTAAAAATTATGGAGGCAAAAGCAAGCACAGCTCCGAAAAACAAGCCAATTGCACCGATAGACAGAGCAGGATATAGTATTTGTTCTAACATTTATTCGGCCTCCTTTTTAGAATGACAATCCCTGAAATCCCAAAAATGCCATAGCAATGAGACCGGCAGTTATAAGGGCAATAGGGAAGCCTTTGAGATATTTGGGGATGTTTGATGTTTCCAATCTTTCTCTCACACCTGCAAAAAGGAAGATCGCAAGAGTGAATCCCATTGCAGACCAAAACGAAAAGCTTAAGGTCTGAAATAAGGTATATTCTCTTTGCACATTAATAAGAGTCACACCGAGAACTGCACAGTTTGTGGTGATGAGTGGCAGATATATACCAAGTGCACTATATAATGACGGCACAAGCTTTGCAACAACCATTTCAACAAACTGAACGAGAGCAGCAATCAGAAGTATGAAGCTTATGGTTTGCAAATATTCTACATTCAGTGGTATCAATATATATCTTTGCACAAGCCATGTGAGCAGCGATGCCAACACCATAACGAATGTAACTGCCATACCCATGCCGAGCGCAGTGTCGGTTTTTTTAGATACACCAAGAAACGGGCATATACCATAGAATTTAACCAAAACAAAATTTTCAATTAGTACTCCCAGAACTGCAAGGGAGAAAAATTCTTTCAGATAACTCATTTGCTTGCAGCTCCTTTCTTGTCTTTGATTAGGTTATATATTGCAAGTATTATTCCCAAGGCAAGAAAAGCTCCGGGAGGCAAAATGAATATCAAAGCAGGTTCAAAAGAACTGCCAAAGAGAGAAAATCCCAAAAGCGTACCTGCACCGAGAATTTCTCTCACTGCACCGAGAATGCTCAGCCCGAGTGTGAATCCAAGTCCCATGCCCAAACCATCAAAAACTGAGGGGATCGGCTTGTTTTTTGAAGCAAAGCTTTCAGCTCTTGCAAGGATTATACAGTTTACTGTGATGAGAGGGATAAATAATCCAAGTGCATCAGAAATCGACGGCAAATATGCCTTGAGCAGCATTTCAATAACACTTACAAATGCAGCTATTACAACTATGTAAGAGGCAATTCTGATTTTGTTGGGAATGTATTTTCTCAGAAGTGAGATAACCAAATTAGAAAAAATGAGAACGAATGTGGCAGAAAGCCCCATGCCTATAGCATTTATGAGCGAAGTGGTCACCGCCAGGGTAGGGCACATTCCAAGAAGCTGAATAAAAGTGGGGTTTTCAGCAATTATACCGTTGCCCAAAATTTTAAGATTTGAATTCTCTTTCATTTTATTCTGCCTCCTTTTCCAATATTTTCGCAATTTCGACAGCAGCATTTGCTCCGTCGGTCACAGCTTTTGATGTGATTGTTGCGCCGCTTATTGCCTGAATTTCATTTTCATCAGGTGTTGGCTTATTTTTCACAACTGAAAGCGTGCCTTTTTTGCCATCGGCATATTGACCATAGAAGCTCTCATCCTGAGCTTTGGCGCCAAGTCCGGGAGTTTCAGCCATCGAAATGATTTTAATTCCTGTAAAATTAAGCTCAGGGTCTAATCCTACAATCATATCAATATTTCCACCAAATCCTGCAGGTGCAACATTGATGCAATAGCCTGCAAATTCGTTGTTTCTTTCAGCTTTATAGGCTGCAACAAAGCTGAATTCATCTTCGAGCTTTGCTGTCATCTCCTCTGAAAGCTCAACATCGGCAAAAGTAGCATCTTTCAAAACCTCTTGCTTTGCAATTTCTGCATTTTTTGCAGCAAGCTCGGCGATGCGGTCTTTGGTGAGATAGTTGCAAAGTGTCAAAAGTAGTGTGGCAATAAATGTTATGGCAAATAAAATCGAAGCAAGTTTGATAATGAATACTTTGTTGTTTGTTGATTTATCCATTTGATTTCACCGCCTTGCCAAATTTTTTCGGTTTGAGATATTTGTCCAAAAGAGGAGTAACAATGTTCATGATGAGAATAGCATATGTCACACCTTCAGGATATCCGCCAAATGCTCTTATGACCGATGTCAATAATCCTGCACCAAGGGCATACACAAATTGACCTTTTTTGCTCACGGGGCTGGTTACATAGTCGGTTGCCATGAAAAATCCTGCCAGAATAATGCCGCCGCTGAGGATATGGAAAAGGAATCCATATTCAGTAAACAAAACTCCAAACACACCTACAGAAATTATGTATGTAGCAGGAATGATTAGTCCGATAACTCCTTTTGCTATCAGAAATAATCCGCCTATGAGCAAAAGTAATGCTGACACTTCACCAATAGAGCCTTGCACATAACCAAAAAACAAATCACTGATTTTGGCAGCCTCGCCACCGGCTTTTATAACGGCGAGCGGAGTAGCGCCTGATACTGCATCGGC
>JAFVSB010000196.1 GCA_017503945.1 Clostridia bacterium | reverse complement strand
CCTTCCCAAGCACGAAGAAGAGGAAGACCCCGAAGCCCTTGCGAGTAGTCTCACCGAAGCGCTCAAGCAGCGCCGCCGCATGAAGCTCATCAGCGAAAAATTCAAAGTTATGCAATATGATGGCTCATATTATTTTTTCAAAGATGCCGAAAAAATTCCCAAAGCCGAAAAGCCCGACACCAGGCGCATCGACCACGGCAGCATAGACAAGCTGTATAATGCATTTTTGACCATACTCGAAAAAACCGAGCGCCGCATGCCTCCGCCAAAGGAAAACTTTGAAGGCATTGTAGGCAGAGAGCCTGTATCTGTCAAGAAAAAGGCCACAGGTCTTGTTACGCGCCTCAAAAAATCTCAAAAAATCAGTTTTTCTCAGGCTTTTAAAGACGCTCAGCACAAAAATGAAATCGTGGCAATCTTCCTTGCCATACTTGAACTTATGAAGCTCAATCACATATATGTGTATGATGATGATAAGGGCAATCTCATGCTCTCACTTGGTGAAAAATCCGACGAAGAATTAGAATACAATTTTGAATAACGGTGGTATAAAATGTCAGACTTACAAATCGAAGCAAAGCTTCAGGCAATGCTCTTTGCAAGCGGTGAATCCGTTCCCGTAAAAAGACTTGCCGAGGTGCTTGAGCTTAGCGAAAACAAAACCTATTCATACCTTGAAGCACTAAGGCAAAAATATGATGATGACCCCTCTTGCGGCATTCGTCTTGTGCAGCTCGAGGATTCATATCAGCTCTCCACCAAAAGAGAATATTATGAGTGCATTCGCACTCTCACCGAAAAAAAACGCCGAGCCTCGCTCACCAATGCAGGTCTTGAGGTGCTTTCGCTGGTTGCCTACAATCAGCCCATCACCCGCAGCTCCATTGAGTTTATTCGCGGTGTCAATTCCGACGGTGCACTCAATAACCTCATTGCTGCAGGTCTTGTGGAGGAAGTAGGCAGGCTCGATGCACCCGGACGCCCCATCCTTTTTGGCACAGGCGAAGAATTTTTGCGTTGCTTTAATCTTTCTTCCATTGCCGACTTGCCCGATGTGGAGCTTGAATATAATTTTGAAGACCTCAACCGTGACCTTGTCACAGGTCAGCAGGTGGAGTTTGAACCCAAAGGCGAGGAAGGCTCTTCCTTTGAAATTGCGGCAGAGTCTGATGAAAGTCACACCCCCGATGCAGAGGAGTAAACCCGTATGAAAATCATAGGGCTTGTAGTTTTAGCTATCTTTGTGCTTCTTCTTGGCTTTTGCCTTTTTGCCAGAGTCAGGCTTGTTCTTAATTTTGACAAACCAAGAGGCGGCAAAGGAATTTTTAGTGCAAATATTGAGCTTTTTGGCGGCAGATTCCGAAAATCGCTGATTTCGCCATCTGCCGATAGGGCACCTGCAAGTGAGGCAATGCCACAAGGCGAAGCTACCCATGATATTGCCTTTAAGGATAAGGTCAAAAAATATTATCAGGTCTTTGTCCGCGTGCGCTACACCTGGCTCAAATCAAAGGCAAAGGTGCGAAAAAACATTTTTGCCCAAAAGCTCTTGCTTGATGTGCGCTTTGGTCTTGATGATGCTGCTGCCACCGGCATTGCGGCAGGCACAGTGTGGGCTGCAGTGTATAATGTGATTGCGTTTTTATCATCGGTCATTCGCATCAGTGAGCCTGAAGTAAACATAACTCCGGTGTTTGATGATGAATTAATAGAGGCAAAAGCACAGTGCATACTCTCGTTTACTGTGGCAAATATTATAAGTATACTGGCATCTTTAGGATTGAATTACCTTAATATAAACAGAAAATTATCAAAAAAAGAAAAGGCGGCGATTAATTATGTCAACACCAATTGAAGGTCTCATGAGTGAAGCAATGGGCAAGCTCAAACAGATGATTGATGTAAACACCATTGTGGGCGAAGCCATCAACACATGTGATTCAGAAGGCAAATCCACCACTGTTATCCCCGTGTCAAAGGTTGCTTTTGGCTTTGGAGCAGGCGGCAGCGAATTTTCGGCAAAACCCCTTGACAAAAAAGATGACAAGGCAATGTTTGGCGGCGGTTGCGGCGGCGGTGTGTCGGTTAAGCCAATGGCTTTTTTAGTGATCAGAGACGACACCATCAGACTCCTGCCTGTGACAAACTCCGTTTCCACGGTAGACAAGGTTGTAGACATGGTGCCTGAGCTTCTCAACAAGTTCAACGGTTTAATCACAAGCATGAAGTCCAAAAAGAGCAAAGACAAAACATCTGAAGCTGAATAATTTGTAATAAAAAATCACCTGCGTTTTATATAATTATATAAGGCAGGTGATTTTTTTGTGCAAATATATATTACCCATCATTTTGTTAGTTTTGTTTTTGTGCAGTGACGGGTGCTATGCAGCGCCAAACATCAGTGCCAAGGCGGCTGTTGTCATAGAAAATTCAACAGGAAGGGTGCTCTATGAAAAAAACGCCCACACCCGCATGCCCATGGCAAGCACCACCAAAATTATGACGGCAATCTGCGCTCTGGAAAATTGCGACCCCGACACTCTCATCACAGTAAGTGATGCAGCAGTCGGCATAGAGGGCTCGTCGATATACCTTGTAAAAGATGAAAAGATAACCATTCGTGACCTTTTGTATGGCATGATGCTAAACTCCGGCAATGATGCAGCAACGGCGCTTGCATGTGAAGTGTCGGGCTCGGTGGAAGAGTTTGCAAAGCTCATGAATAAAACTGCCCGCAACATCGGTGCCAAAAACACCAATTTTGTAAATGCCTGCGGACTATATGAAGATGAGCACTACACCACCGCATCTGACCTTGCGCTCATAACTGCCTATGGACTCAAAAACCCTGTTTTTGCCGAGATTGTGTCAACCTATCAGAAAAAAATCTCCAATGGCACCGACAGTGAGGTGCGCGTTTTAAAAAATCACAACAGGCTTCTTCGCCAATATGACGGCTGCATAGGCGTAAAGACAGGCTACACCAAAAAGTGCGGCCGCTGTCTTGTGTCGAGTGCAGTGCGAGACGGCGTCACACTCACATGCGTCACTCTTAACGCTCCTGATGATTGGAATGACCACACTGCACTTTTAGATTATGGCTTTTCGCGCTCTCAGTGGGTGAGTGTGGCAAATGAAGATGATTATTGCACCAGCGTGAAGGTGTCGGGCGGCACCAAGGAGTATGTGGCAGTGAGCTTCAAAGAAGCGTTGGGTTTTGTGTCAGTCGATGGTGTGCACGATGATGTGTCTATCTCATATGATTTTATGCCAAAGCTAAAAGCTCCTTTGAACGAGGGGAAAAGCGTTGGCGTGGCATCACTGTGCATTGGGGGCACTTTGTGTGACAAATCAGAGCTTATATGTACCCAGGCAGTGCCTTTGCCGCCCAGAAAAAGCTATGGTGAACTGCTTGCATGCAACATAAAATCCTTTTTTTCTCTTTACACTTTTTCGTAAAAGTTGTATAATTAATCTATTAAATACAAAGGAACATATCAATGAATTTTAAATCATATGCCAAAAGTTATCAAAATACTATATGCCTTGAACTTGATAGGGTAAAAGCACTTCTTGAAAGGTGCGGCAATCCCGATTCGAAGCTTGAAATTGTCCATGTGGCAGGCACCAACGGCAAGGGCTCTGTGTGCAGTTTCATCTGCGAGGGGCTTGCCTTTGACGGCAAAAAGTGCGGCAGGTTCTCATCGCCCGAGCTTTTTGATGTGACCGACACCATAAGCATCAATTCCCAAAGCATCACAAGCGCTGAGCTTGACTCTCTCTATGAATATCTTGCTCCGCTTTGCAGCGAGGTTGAAGCCCAATGTGGCAAGCCGCCTTCACAGTTTGAAATTAACTTTGCAGCAGCGCTTTGCTATTTTGCAAATCAAGGCTGCACTCATGCAGTGATAGAGTGCGGCATGGGCGGTCTTGGCGATGCTACCAATGCAATAGGGGACTCAGCGGTCAGTGTTATCACCAATGTATCTTTAGACCATGAGGCATACCTTGGCAGCACTGTGCCCGAAATCGCTGCCAACAAATGCGCCATCTTCAAAAAAAGCTCAAGCGTTTTTATTGCCGATCAAAGCTCTGATGTCATTGACACCGCCCGCGCTTTAGCAGGCGACAGACCATTCAGGGTGGTAGAGCTGCTGCCATCTTTGCCGCCCGATGGCATGCACCAGGTTGTTGAGCTTGGCAATGAAAGTGCAAGGCTGTCGCTTGCAGGCATTCACCAGAGAACCAATGCATCTTTGGCAGCTGCAGTGCTCTCTCATATGGGTGCAGGAGTTGAATGTATAAAATATGCGCTTGAGCATGCCCGCAATAGAGCAAGGCTGGAGCGCATAGACGATAATGTGTATTTCGACGGGGCTCACAATCCCGATGCAATCATGAGTCTGGTTCATACTATAAATCAAGCTGATATAAAAGGCAAAATAATCTTTGCCGCAGGCTTCATGGCCGACAAAGACTATAAACGCGCGCTTGGCTTTCTTGATAAGCTTAATAGCCGCAATTTTGAGATCTACACAACCCCCGTGCTTTCAAATCCCCGCAGTGAATCAGCTGGGGCACTTGCCGAGTGTGCACGCTCTCTTGGTTTTAGAGCCAAAGAATTTGACAACATCCGCGCGGCACTTGAAAAAGCAAAAGCAAATGCCGACACCGTGTTTGTGATAGGTTCATTATATATGTATAAAGAGGTGATGATTTGAGAATAGACAAGCTTATTGCCAACAGTACCTCGTGGGGTCGCAAGGAAATAAAACAATTCATCAAAAAGGGCATGGTCTTGTGCAATGGCAAGGTAGTGCGTGATGCGGGCTTTCATGTGGATGAAGCATGTGACGAAATAACCCTTTCAGGAGAGAAAATAGTCTATTCAAAATATGTCTATCTCATGCTCAATAAGCCCGACGGATACATCAGCGCCACTTTCGATAAGCACTACAGCGTTGTCACAGAGCTTGTGCCGAGCCAATATGCCCACTATGAGCCATTCCCCGTGGGCAGGCTCGATATCGACACTCACGGCCTGCTTCTTCTCACCAATGACGGCGACCTTGCCCACAGGCTGCTTTCGCCAAAATCGCATGTACCAAAGACATATTTCGTGCGCAGCAAAAAGCCTGTGACCGACTCGGATATTCACATCTTTTCTCAGGGCATCGACCTTGGTGATTTTACCACAATGCCTGCAAAGCTTGTGCCGCTCGAGGGCGGCACCAATGAATCGCTCGTCACAATCTGTGAGGGCAAATTCCATCAGGTCAAGAGAATGTATGAATCAATCGGCAACGAGGTCATATACTTAAAGCGCATATCAATGGGCAGCTTGACCCTCGATGAGTCTTTACCCGAGGGAGAATGCCGACTGCTTACCGATGAAGAACTGCAAAAACTGATGGATACATAGGAGAGTAGACCAATGGATATAATAAAAACACTTGCCGATGAACTCGGCCTCAGGCAAAAACAAGTTGCCGACACAGTAGCACTCATCGATGACGGCAACACAATTCCCTTTATAGCGCGTTACCGCAAAGAGGTCACAGGCTCACTCGATGACGAGATTCTCCGCCGCCTTTTTGACAGACTCACATATCTTCGTTCTCTCGATGAAAGGCGCGAAGAGGTGATGCGCTTAATCGATGAGCAAGGCAATCTCACAGATGAGCTCAAAGCCAAAATCGAAGCAGCAACAGTGCTTCAGGAGCTTGAAGATATCTATCGCCCATTTCGCCCAAAAAGACGCACCCGTGCCACCATTGCCAAAGAAAAAGGCCTTGAGCCTCTTGCCAATCTTATATTTTTGCAATCAGAGCAAAGCGGCAATCCCTATGATTTTGCTGTAGAATACATAAACGAAGAAAAAGAAGTGCTCACTGCAGATGATGCCGTTGCAGGTGCCATGGACATCATTGCAGAGTTGGTGTCAGATAATGCCGACTACCGCAAAAAAATTCGCGCGCTCACCTTTGACCATGGTATTGTGTCTGCCAAAGCTGCCACCGAAGAGGACAGCGTGTACGCCATGTATTATGATTTTTCCGAGAGCGTCAAAAAAATAGCAGGCCACAGAGTGCTTGCTATCAATCGCGGCGAAAATGAAAAAATGCTCACAGCATCCATAGACATAGATGACGAGCTTATTTTGAACTTCCTATTTGGAGAGATTGTGAGAAGCTCAATTTTTGAACAGATAATGAAAGACGCTGTTGCCGATTCATACAAGCGCCTTATCAAGCCGTCAATCGAGCGTGAAATCCGAAACCTGCTCACCGAAGATGCTGGCGAGCAGGCAATAAAGCTTTTTTCCAAAAATCTGCATCAGCTTCTTATGCAGCCGCCCATGAAGGGCAAAACAGTGCTTGGCCTTGACCCCGGCTATCGCACAGGCTGTAAGCTTGCCGTGGTAGACGAAACAGGCAAGGTGTGCGACACGGGGGTAATCTTTTGCACCCTTGACCATCACGACAAGCAAAAGAGCAGTGCATATGTTAAATCTCTCATTGCCAAACATGGGGTAGAGCTCATTGCCATCGGCAACGGCACTGCCTCAAAAGAATCTGAAATTTTCATATCTTCCATTCTCAAAGAGCTCGACACCAAGGTGTATTATATGATGGTGAGCGAAGCGGGAGCATCGGTGTATTCAGCATCCAAGCTTGCAGCCGAGGAGTTTCCGGATTTCACTGTTGAGCAGCGAAGTGCAGCTTCAATTGCCCGCCGCGTGCAGGATCCTCTTGCTGAGCTGGTAAAAATCGACCCCAAATCAATTGGAGTGGGTCAATATCAGCACGATATGAATCAAAAACGCCTCAGCGAAGCTCTCGGCGGCGTGGTGGAAAACTGTGTAAACAGTGTGGGTGTAGACCTCAACACCGCATCTGCACCGCTACTTTCATACATAGCAGGCATCTCATCGCCCATAGCCAAAAACATTGTCAAATATCGTGAGGAAAACGGCAAGTTTTCAAACCGCAAGCAGCTTCTCAAGGTGGCCAAGCTTGGCTCCAAGGCATTTACTCAGTGTGCCGGATTTTTGCGCATTGCGGGCGGCGATGAATTTCTCGACAACACCTCTGTGCACCCCGAAAGCTATGATGCTGCAATGGCACTTGTTGAGCTTTTGGGCTATAGCAGCGATGATGTGATGGGTGGCAATCTCACCGACATCAAACTGCGCATGAAAAACATAGACCTTGATGCTTTCTGCACCTGCCACAATGTGGGCAAGCCCACGGTGGATGACATAGTCGATTCACTTCTCAAGCCGGGCAGAGACCCTCGCGATGAAATGCCAAAGCCTGTGCTTATGGAGGATGTCATGAGCATAGAAGACCTGAGGGCCGGCATGGTTATGTCGGGCACTGTGCGAAATGTGATAGATTTTGGTGCTTTTGTTGACATCGGAGTCCATCAGGATGGCTTGGTGCACATATCTCAGATAAGCAACAAATTCATCAAGCACCCAATAGATGTTCTCTCGGTAGGGGATGTTGTGAAGGTGAAGATACTCGATGTTGACCTGAAAAAGAAGCGCATCTCCCTCACAATGAAGGATGTCTGATTTGTCAAGACCAAATTTTCGCTCGTGTTTTTGCGCCCTTTTGTGCACAAATTACAAACTTTTATTTTGAATTTTTACATCACAAAAAAGAATGGACATATTTTTGCATAATCATCAAAAAAGGGTCTCGCTATTTGTGCAAAAAGTATATTGAACTCAGTGTTTGCGCGGTTGGTGGTGACCTAATTTGGGTGTTTTATGCAATCTAACCAAATATTCAAAATAAATTTGTGAAATTACCCATTAGCAAAAAAATCGGATTTATGTTATAGTATAATCAGAACATGAAAGTAGGTATTTAGGAGGTCATTAAAATGGCAAGTTTAAATTTGCAACACATTTATAAGACATATGCAGGCGGCGTTACTGCTGTTTCTGATTTTTGTCTTGACATTGCAGACAAGGAGTTTATCGTTCTTGTTGGTCCTTCAGGCTGCGGTAAATCTACAACTCTCAGAATGATCGCAGGTCTTGAAGAAATCAGTGACGGTGAATTATATATCGGAGATAAATTAGTTAATGATGTAGCTCCGAAGGACAGAGACATTGCAATGGTTTTCCAGAACTATGCTCTCTATCCTCACATGACCGTATTTGAAAACATGGCTTTCGCTCTTAAGCTCAGAAAGCTCCCCAAAGAAGAAATCAGACAGCGTGTTACCGAAGCTGCCAAGATTCTCGACATCGAGCATCTTCTCGACAGAAAACCTGCTGCTCTTTCCGGTGGTCAGAGACAGCGTGTTGCTCTTGGTCGTGCAATCGTTCGTGAACCTAAGGTATTCCTCATGGACGAACCTCTCTCCAACCTTGATGCTAAGCTCAGAGTTCAGATGAGAACTGAAATCTCCAAGCTCCATCACAAACTCCAGACAACATTCATCTATGTAACCCATGACCAGACAGAAGCTATGACAATGGGTACAAGAATCGTTGTTATGAAAGATGGTTTCGTTCAGCAGATCGATTCCCCCATCAACCTTTACAACAAACCCGTTAACATGTTCGTTGCAGGCTTCATCGGAAGTCCTCAGATGAACTTTGCTACATGCACCGTTGCAGAAAAAGACGGCGCAGTATACTTAAACTTTGCAGGCAACTCCATCAAGCTTCCCGAAGGCGTTGCTGCCAAGGTTAAAGATGCAGATTGCATCGGCAAAGAAGTTATCTTCGGTATCAGACCTGAAGATCTTCACGACGAAGAATCTTTCCTTGCTCTCAATCCCGATGCTACAATCACTGCACATGTTGAAGTTACCGAGCTCATGGGTGCAGAAACATATCTCTACCTCAAAGTTGGTGACAACAACTTCACTGCAAGAGTTGATCCCAGAAGCACAGCATCTGTTGACGATACAATCAAAATCGGCGTAGATATGAACAAGATTCATCTCTTCGACAAAGACACAGAAGTTGCTATTCTCAACTAATTTATAACTAATCAAAAAAATACTGCCGCAAATCTTGCGGCAGTATTTTTTGTATGGTATAATTAAACAAAAGATTATCAAAAAGAGATTTACCATTGCACTGCAGAGAACTTGTATATGCAATACGTAAAGTACTAAAATAAAAATTTGAAAAGGTAGATTAATTTTTTATCCTAACTTGACAAAATCATAAAGTTTGATATACAAGAGGCAAAAACTTTTATGCCGAATATTGTCAAAAAGTGTTGACAAATGCAATATAATCGTGTATTCTATAGCGATTTAGATTTGAATCTAAATGGTAGGTATGGGAACGAAAGGAGAAAAATATGTATCACTATTTAGATGACAAGAAGTTTGTTAGTAATATGAGAAGTTTGTGCGGAGATATTATGCAGGACTTATGTCATATCTTAAAAGAAGATTATGACATAGGGGCTACTTTTTATTTGGTTGGTAGCGGTGCAAGAAATCTTATTATGCAGAACAACAATGAACCTGTGGATTTAGACTATAATTTAGAAATAATCAGATGCGAAGATTTTGAGAAACGCCGACACATTAAAGAATGCGTCCGAAAAGCATTTAATAAGGCTTTGAATTTAAATGATTTACCTGATTGTTGTGATTCAACATATCCATTAACAACTAAACAGATATGGTTTACTAATGGAAATAGTACTAAATTCAAAATGGATGTGTGTATAACTCGCAGAGATGGAGAGAGGGGCTATTATAGGTTGATTCATAACAAAACAGGTTTTGTT
>JAFVSB010000195.1 GCA_017503945.1 Clostridia bacterium | reverse complement strand
TCTCTGAGGCGGGTGATGTAGTCTATCACGCTATCCTCATTATCAGCCGAGCAAGGGCCGATAACCAAAATAAGTTTATTGGTTTTACCTGTAAAAATATCGGCAATTTCTTCATCTCTTTGTGCAACTATTTTTGCATGCTCCTGTGTCAGAGGATACATTTCTTTTACATCTTTGGGGATAGGAAGCTTTCTTTCAAAATTCATATTCATGGCGTGTGCCCTCTTTCTTTTATTTTTTATCGAATAAAGCTCGTCTCTTGGTTGAGAGGCGCATTTTTTCTTTGAGTGATTCTGTGTCACCTGTTGCTATCATGTCTCTTATGAGACTACATTCATTTATGAAAATGTCCATTTGCTTGATAAGCGGATCTTTGTTGAGCATGAAAAGCTCTGACCACATATTTTCGTTTATGCGTGCAATGCGGGTGAGGTCGCGGAACGAATCACCCGTGTAGCTTACGAGATGTTCATTTTCGCAGCTGGTCATAAGGCTCACGGCTATACAGTGAGTGAGCTGCGATACAAAGCCTATCATTTCATCATGCTCATCGGGCGAAAGCTCCGACACACGGCTAAAGCCAAGCAGTCTGCCGAGGTCTTTGCATATTTCAATTGTCTCGGGAGTGTTTTTGTCGGTGGGAACAACTATGTAGTTGGCACCTTCAAAAATTCTCTCATCACTGTTTTGGACTCCGTAGACCTCTTTACCTGCCATGGGGTGAGCTGCTATAAACTCAACACCTTCGGGCAAAAGCGATTGGATTTCTGATACAATGCAGCCTTTGACACCTGTGACATCTGTTATGATTGTGCCCTTTTTAAAAAGCGAAGCATTTTCTTTTATCCAGCTTACAAACACCTGTGGATACAGAGCAAAAATTATGACATCTGCCTCGGAAACTGCATTTGGTTCTACATGGTCATAGCCATCATCAATGATACGCTCCGAAAGAGCATAATCTATGGATTCGCGATTGTCAGTGATGGCAGATACATAAAAGCCTTTTTTGTGCAGTGCTCTTGCATAGCTTCCGCCTATAAGACCAAGACCTACTATAAGAAATTTGAGTTTTTTGTTAATTATCTGCATATTTTGTCACCTTAATTCCTAAAGATTGCAGTGCATCAAAAAAGTTTGGCATGCTTTTGGCAACGGCTTCACTGCCGCATATCTCACCGCCTGTGAGAGTGAGCATGATTGAAAGTGCCATCACTATGCGGTGGTCATTGTGCCCCAAAAGAGGCTCTGTGGGAGCATGAAACTCTGCAGGATACACAACTACCGAATCATCATCAACCCTTACAGAAACGCCAAATTTTTCAAGCTCCTGAGCCATTGCTGCGGCTCTGTCGCTTTCTTTGATTTTGAGGCGAGCTGTGCCTGTGAAGACGCCACCGTTTTTGCAGGCAGAAAGCGCAAAAAGCACAGGTCCCAGATCGGGACAATTGGATATGTGCACTGTGGGAGTGCCTCGCGAAAGCATATCAAAAAGCTTGGCATATACTCTGTCACCCTGGAGGCTTTCTTCACTAAGGCCTTCTATGCTTACATCACCGCCCATAAAGTTCATAGCGGCAAAAAATGCAGCATTGGAATAGTCACCCTCCACTCTTACCTCACGGGCACAATAGTGCTGACCACCCTTGATGTAGAGGGTGCGTTCGTCTGACCATTTAACCTCCACTCCAAATTGTGAAAGCGCATGGATGGTGAGATTGATGTAGGAGCAGCTTTCTATGGGAGGCGTTATAGTTATGGTGCTGTCAGTATCTAAAAGAGGAAGTACAAAAAGCAGACCGCTTATAAACTGACTGCTTATATTGCCCTTGACACGATATTTGCCAGCACTGAGACGCCCCGACACACAAATTGAAGAGCCATTATTTTCAAATGTAATGCCTTGTTCGTGGCATATGTCTTCATACACGGTCATAGGTCTTTTCAAAAGAGTGTCGCTGCCATGGAGTGTATATGAATTGCCACTCATAAGGCACACGGGCACGAAAAACCGCAATGTGCTTCCACTTTCACGGCAATAAAGCTCTGCCGATGAAGCCTGGGCAGGATTGATGCCAGTGATGGTTACGGTGTCATCATCAATTGTGTATGAAGCGCCTAAGGCCGACAGGCAATCTAAGGTGGCAAGCACATCCTGAGATGGAGCTATGCCATGTACTACACTTGTGCCCGAAGCAAGACCTGAGCAAATGAGCAAGCGGTGTGCCATGCTTTT
>JAFVSB010000194.1 GCA_017503945.1 Clostridia bacterium | reverse complement strand
CATCGTGTAGATCTCGGAGGTCTCCGTGTCAATAAAAAAAAAGAAGAAATTGCCGAGACTTTCGAGCGTACACAATTTTCAAGATTGCTGGTTTACGATGATACCATTGATAACATCGTTGGGGTAATTCACCTTAAGGATTTTTATTCTGGCGGCAGCATAATCAAAAATGAAATAAAATCTATTTATACGAGTCCCGTATATATCCAGAAATCAGAAAAAATCAGTGACATACTCAAAATTTTGCAAACCAACAAGTCTCATATGGCGGTTGTTATCGATGAATATGGCGGCACTCTCGGCATAGTTACGATGGAGGATATCCTCGAAGAGTTAGTGGGCGAAATCTGGGATGAACACGATGAAGTGGTTGAGGATTTCCAAAAAATCGGTGATGATACCTATATTGTAGATGCTTCTGTCAATTATGATGATTTTTGTGATTACTTCAATTTTGAAAGTGACGAGGAAATTGACAGCGTGTCAGTTGGCGGATGGGTTATGGAGCAGCTCGGTAAAATCCCTGAGAAGGATGACTCGTTCGAAGCTGCACATTTAGCAGTTGTTGTAACTGAAGTTGATTCTCACAGAGTCACTCAAATCAAGGTTACAGTATCAGAGCTTGAACAAGAAGATGACGAAGATAACGATTAATTTTTGGTGAGGTGGGCAACTTGAAAAAATTGGGCTTCGGTCTTATGAGACTTCCGCGCAAAGATGATCAATTAGATTATGAAAAAGTCTGTGAACTAGTAGATAAGTTTATTGCTCGCGGTTTCACATATTTCGACACAGCATTTGTTTACGAAGGCTCTGAGGACATATTCCGTCGTACAATTGCCCAAAGATATCCGCGCAGTGCTTACCAAATTGCCGATAAATTACCCAGCTGGCATATAAAATCCAAAGACGATGCACCTGTTATTTTCAATTCATCTCTGAATAGGTGCAATCTTGACTATTTTGATTATTATTTGCTTCATAGCCTGCAAAACAGCAATGCCCATATATATGATTCTAACGATTGCTGGGATTTTTGTCAGGAAATGAAAAAGCAAGGCAAAATCAAAAATTTTGGTTTTTCTTTTCATGGCACGCCTGATTTGTTGGAAAAGACTTTAAGGTCACATCCCGAAGTTGATTTTGTGCAATTGCAAATCAATTATCTCGATTGGGAAAGTGATACTGTGTTTTCACGAAAAAATTATGAGATATGCCGTCAATTTGGCAAAAAAATCATTGTCATGGAACCTGTAAAAGGCGGAATATTAGCTGATGTACCGGATTTAGCTGCCGAAACACTCAGAAAAATAGACCACAATTGTTCTATTTCATCATTTGCCCTGCGCTTTGCCGCTTCGCTTGATGGTGTTATGATGGTTCTTTCGGGCATGAGCACAATAGAGCAGGTTGAAGATAATATCAACACATTTGACAAATTTATTCCTCTTAATGATGACGAGATAAAAATAATTTTGCAAGCTTCGGAAATAATAAAGACATCTCCCGCAATATCATGCACAGCATGCAAATATTGTGTTGAAAATTGTCCGAAATCAATTTCAATTCCAGATGTTTTTGGTGCATACAACAATATGTATCGCAGTGGTATTTGGTCTGCCAAAGAGCAATATAAAAAGCTTATTGACGACAATGTGTCTGCTCCTGCATTAGAGTGTATTTCGTGCAAAAAGTGTGAATCTGTATGTCCCCAGCATCTACCTGTTTCGGAGCACTTGGAGAAAATTGCAAAAATTTTTGATAACAGATAGGTGAGTTGTATGAGCGTTTTCGAAAATTATCATGGCAATGAAGTTTTAAAATATTTTGAACAGATTTGTTCAATTCCACATGGTTCCAACCATTGCTGCCAGATGGCAGAGTGGTTGGTTTCTTTTGCATCGACTCATAAATTTAAATATATAAGAGATAATGCTGACAATGTTATTATTTTCAAACCCGCCACTTCGGGGTATGAATCCTCTGAACCCGTTATTTTGCAAGCGCACACAGATATGGTATGTGAAAAATTACAAGATGTTGAATTTGATTTTTCTAAAGATTCCCTAAATCTTGTAGTTGATGGCGATTTTGTAAAAGCAACAGGCACCACCCTTGGTGCAGATGATGGCATCGGTGTAGCAATGATTTTGGCGGTTTTGGCAGATGAAAATCTTGCTCACCCAAAGCTTGAAGCGGTATTTACATCTGATGAAGAGATTGGCATGATTGGCGCTTCGGCTCTTGATGTAAGCAAACTCGAATCCAAAAAAATGATCAATCTTGATTGTGAAGACGAAGGCATTTTTTATGTTGGCTGCGCTGGCGGCAATGTAACCAAAAACACATTGCCCATCAATAGAGAACAATACGATGGTACCTACATTAAGATTACTGTTACAGGTCTTAATGGCGGTCACTCCGGAGTAGACATCGACAAAGGCAGAGCAAACTCAAATGTGCTTATTTCGCGCTTGCTTGTTAGTGTAAATAAAGAACTTGACATGAGAATTGTATCAGTAAACGGAGGCAACAAAGATAACGCTATTGCATGTCACAGTGAAGCTGTTATTGTTGTAGATGATGAAATTGCTTTTGAAAGAACTTTTACCCCTCTTGCAAATAATATCAAATTAGAATACAAATCAACAGAGAATTCTTTGAGCATTTTTTATGATAAAATGCCCCCCTCTTTGCCTATGGATAAAGAGTCTACCCAAAAGGTTTTGTGCTTGCTCTCTCTTTCGCCCGATGGCATACAAGCTATGAGCAATAGCATACCTGAACTTGTGGAAACCTCTTTAAATCTTGGCATTTTAAATACAATTGATGATGAAGTTTGTTTATCGCATTGTGTCAGAAGCGGCCTGGAGTCACAAAAAAACATGCTCGTTGATCGATTAAGCCTTCTGTCATCATTTGTTGGCGGTTCAACGGAGGTTTTTGGAAATTATTCTGCATGGGAATATAATCCTGATTCAAAATTAAGAAAAATTGCAGTAGATGCATACAAGTCATTATATAACACAGACCCTCAAATACTTACCATCCATGCCGGGTTGGAATGTGGCACATTTTCTTCCAAAATATCAGGAATTGATTGTATTTCCATTGGACCTACCATATTGGATGTGCACACACCCCGGGAAAGATTTTCTATATCTTCTCTAAACAGGACCTGGGAACTGCTTTTAAAAATATTAAAAAATCTTAAATGACAAATGCACCACAAGGTATAAACCTTGTGGTGCATTTGTTGTAGTGTGGTACAAATTTTCTTCTTTTTCATAAAATAATATATGAATTTACAATCAGGTATCAGAATATACTATTAATTATGAAAGGAATGAAAAAATTGTTTGATACTAAAAATTCAAAAAACTATACAACAGATAACTGCGAAATTGAAAAAAGCTGTTGCGTCGATGAAAAAGATAAATTCAGTAGATTAGGTGATATAGATGAATTGATTTTTCCTGAAGACGAACCATATTATATCAGCGAAAGATAATCAGCGAATAATATGAGCAGGTATTCCGTTTTTGTAAATTATATTACGCTCGCCCATAATAAGCGGAGAGGCGTATTTTAGAAATTGGTCAGTAACATCGTTACCCTCATTATTTATGTATGAGTCAGGAACTGTTTTTTCGCCGTTTGCAATCTGGCTGATATCCAGCGCGTCATATGATATATTATATTCAGGACCATTGCCTCTGATCATGGTTATCATCTTTCCGCTTTCTCCACGGAGTGCTGCATCAACAGCTTCACAACCGCAACGGAAAGCTTCATTCACATCAGTAAGCGATGCATTGTGTGATGCACATCTTTGAGGAATATTGAGCTCCACACTGCGCACCTTTATGCCAAGACGCTTCTTGACAAGCATTTCAAGCTTTTTGCCGGCACCGCCGAGCTGGCCATGACCAAACATATCCTTTTTGCTTTCTTGAGAATCTTCGGCAACATATGTTCCATCAGCAAATTTTATGCCTTCTGAAACTGCCACAATCACCGTATCCTGGTTCAGAAGCTTTTGTCTGATATCAAACAAAAACTTTTCTGCATCGAATGGTCTTTCGGGAAGATATATAAGGTCGGGGGCAGTTATTTTTTCGTCTCTTGCAAGTGCAGATGATGCAGTGAGCCAGCCTGCATTTCGGCCCATAACCTCAACAATCAAAACATTTTTTATATCATAGCAGCCTGCGTCCTGAGCCATCTCAGACACAACGGTTGCTATATATTTTGCACAGCTTCCATATCCGGGGCAGTGGTCTGTACCAATGAGATCATTGTCGATAGTTTTTGGAATTCCAATCACTTTAATATCGTGCTGGGCACAGACTGAAGACATCCTCATTACTGTGTCCATAGAGTCATTGCCGCCTATATAAAAGAAGTAGCCTATTTCCTTTTCGCAGAAAAACGACACAATT
>JAFVSB010000193.1 GCA_017503945.1 Clostridia bacterium | reverse complement strand
GTGCTTGCCGTTTCTGCAGAGCCGCTGCAAAAGCACACCCAAACCTGCCGCCAATGATTTTGGATGTTCTCGGAGAAAACCTCTGCAGGCGAAGCCGAAGCCAGTTTTCGAAGAGAATATCCAAGAGCATTGGTAAGCAGTGTGCAGCTAAACAATAATTTATCTTAGTCTTCGCCTTATGCTTTTGCCAAACACGATTGCAAGAATAATTTTGGCAACATCAAAGCCTACAAAAGGAACAACGCACACCGCCAAGGCTGACACAATGGGCACTGATTGCACTATTGAAAACCACAGTGTACCTATGGCATATGTAAAAATGAGAGATGCAAAGGCAGATAGCCATAGCAAAGGCTCAGACTTTTTGATTGTACTTCCTACAATAATTGCCACAAAGATGTATGACCATATAAAGCCGCCTGTGGGGCCAAAAAGCACAGGCAGACCGCTGCCAAAGCCTGCAAACACAGGCAGCCCTGCCGCGCCGAGGAGAATGTAGGACGCTACCGAAAAGGCGGCAAAACGCGCACCTGTCACCACTGCCACAAGCACAATTGCAAAAAGTGACAATGACACCGGCACTGCTCCCACGGGGAGAGAAATCGCCGAAAAAATGCATATGAGCGCCGTGAATATGCCGCTTGTAACAACTGCTTTAGTGTTCATAAAATCATCCCCCAAAGCACAAAAAAACCGGCCAAAGCCGGTTAATTGTATTAATAAGAGCAAATCTATAAGCCGGGTTCTGTATTTGACAACTATCTATCTAGGATATACATTTCTGCATACCTCAAGCCACCCAATAACAGCCGAGCAAGCCATGTGTTATACTTGGGTGTTGCATCAGATGGGGTTTACACGCCAGTCCGATCTCCCGAACCGCGGTGAGCTCTTACCTCGCCTTTTCATCCTTACCGCAAAGCGGCGGTTGTTTTCTGTTGCACTTTCCTTAGAGTTACCTCCACCGGGAGTTACCCGGCACCCTGCTCTGTGATGCCCGGACTTTCCTCATGCAGAGCCTTACGGCTTCTGCCCGCAGTTGTCTGATTTGCTCTTTTGTATGATATCATAAGTGATTATTTTTGTCAAGAAATCAAATCAGATCATTGCCGAAAGCGCTACAACCAGAGGCATTGTGATGATTGACAAAATTGTGGTAATGGATACAAAAGTAGCTGAAAGTGTTGTATCACCATCAAATTTTTCTGAGAACATCGTTGTAGCTGCAGCAACGGGAGCCGATGCAGCTATGGTGCAGGCTATGGCAATGTCACCGCTTATGCCGAATACAAGCAAAATCGCAATCATAATAAGAGGAGACACAACAAGCCTCAACACAAGCGAAACATATGCCGAAGCTCCCTTTAACCTGAGCGAAGCCTGCGCAAGATAGTAGCCCACAATCACCATGGGTATGGGGGTGTTGAGAGCTGCAAGATATTTAATTGGTTCAAGCACTGTGAATGGAATTGAAACTGAAAAAACATAAAGCACAATGCCCACTGCAGTGCTGAGCACCCCGGGATTTACGAATATTTTTTTGAGTGAAATATTTTTGACGCTTCCGCTCATGACTATAACACCATAGGTCCAGAGCATAATCTGAAAAATGGCTATATAGGTTGCTCCGTAAAACACACCCGCTTCACCAAGCATAGCCTCCTGAAGCGGCAACGACATATAGCCGCAATTTGAAAAAACTGCACCGAAGCGAAGGGTTTTTTCTCTTTTATTGTCCTTATCCTTTACCAGAAGATGTGCCAGCACTATGTTTATTGCAAAAGATAATACCGAAGCTGCAATTGTGATTAAAAGCCCGCGAAGCATGGTTATGTCAAACTCTCGCTGATAGGAATTTATGATGACACAGGGTGTGACGATGTAAAGGACAAAGTTGGTCATTTCTTTTAGTGCGGCATTTGTGAGAATTTTGGTTTTATTGCACACAAAGCCTACCGCTATGAGCACAAACAAAATCAGCACATAGTTTCCCACTGTTAATATGTTTTCAAGCATTGTTTCACCAGCCTATTTTATGATATGTATATTGTGCTTATTAATCCGAACTATTATAAATTATTGTTTGGCGAATAATGCACTTCGCAGGTTTGGGTATACTTTTTCCGCTTCGGCTTCGAAACAGCAAGCAAAGCTTGCCGTTTCTGCAGAGTCGCTGCAAAAGCACACCCAAACCTGCCGTCAATGATTTTGGATGTTCTCGGAGAAAACCTCTGCAGGCGAAGCCGAAGCCAGTTTTCGAAGAGAATATCTAAAATCATTGGCAAGCAGTATGCAGCTAAACAATAATTTAAGTTTGAGTTCGGCCTATTGCCTTTCGGCTAAAACAATAAAAAGGGCAACGAAACCGCTGCCCTTTTTTAATATTATTTTGTTTCCATATAATCATCGGCATGAATGATGGGTGTGACCACTTCAACATTCTGATATACCGGCAGACCTGTTCCTGCAGGAATAAGCTTACCAATAATAACATTTTCTTTAAGACCGATGAGAGGATCTTTTTTGCCCTTGATGGCAGCATCAGTAAGAACTCTGGTTGTTTCCTGGAAGGAAGCAGCCGAGAGGAACGAATCTGTGGCAAGAGCTGTTTTGGTGATACCAAGCAGAACCGGCTTGCTTGTGGGCTCAGCCAGACCTTTGGCAGCCATTTCTTCTCTGACCTGTTCAAACTCGCTGCGGTCAACCATTGAGCCAATGAGAAGGTTACTGTCACCGGGGTCTTCGATTTTAACTTTTCTTATCATCTGTCTTACGATGACTTCGATATGCTTATCGTTAATATCAATACCCTGCAGACGGTATACTCTCTGAACCTCTCTGGTGAGATAATCGGTAACAGCGGTGAGACCTGCCTGGTCAGAAATCTTGCCCTTAATGGCGAGAAGATCCTGAGGATAGATTGAACCTTCGGTGAGCTCATCGCCTGCGATAACGCTCTGACCATCGGTAACCTTGAGTCTGGAGCCATAAGGAATGAGATAGGTGCTGGTAACACCGTTTTCATCGGTGATGATAACTTCTCTCTTCTTGTTGGTTTCTTCAATTTTAACCACACCGTCTTCATTGGCCAAAATAGCAACACCCTTGGGTTTGCGAGCTTCAAAGAGCTCCTCAACTCTGGGAAGACCCTGTGTGATATCATCACCGGCAACACCGCCGGTGTGGAATGTTCTCATGGTAAGCTGAGTACCCGGCTCACCGATAGACTGCGCTGCAATGATACCAACTGCTTCACCCGCATTAACGAGTTCTGCTGTTGAAAGGTTGGAACCATAACATTTTGCACAAACGCCAATGCGAGCCTTACATGCGAGAATACTTCTGATTTCAACTTCTTCTATGCCTGCATCGCAAATCTTTTTGGCGATGTCTTCGTTGATGAGTGCATCTGCTTTGACAATAACCTCGCCTGTAGCAGGATTAATAACATCACGAAGTGATACTCTGCCGTTGAGTCTGTCTTTGAGACCTTCGATAACTTCATTGCCATCGGTGATGGATCTGACAACAACACCCGACTTGATGCCGCAGTCTTCTTCACGAATGATAACATCCTGAGATACATCGACCAGTCTTCTTGTAAGGTAACCTGAGTCAGCAGTACGAAGAGCTGTATCGGCAAGACCTTTACGCGAACCGTGAGACGAAATGAAATATTCCAAAACATTAAGACCTTCACGGAAGTTAGCCTTGATGGGAACTTCGATTGCTCGGCCTGAGGTATCGGCCATAAGACCACGCATACCTGCGAGCTGTTTGATCTGATCCTTACTACCACGGGCACCAGATGTAGCCATCATGTAGATGGGGTTATACTGGTCGAGGTTGTCGATAAGATCATCAGAAATAGCGTCGGCAGCTTCGTTCCATGCGGCTATAACCTTATTGTATCTTTCTTCGTCACTTATGAGACCTCTTCTGTATTGCTTGGTGATTTTGTCAACCTTGCTCTGAGCTTCATCGAGATGATTCTGCTTGGTCTCGGGAATGATGATATCAGACACACTGATTGTGAGTGCACCTCTGGTGGAGAACTTGTAGCCAAGAGCTTTGATATGGTCAAGAACACCTGCAGTAACTGTGGTGCCATGCTCTTTGATACAGTAGTCAAAGATTTTGCCAAGGCCTTTTTTGTCGGCAACAAAATTCATGCCAATTTCCAAAGTGAGCGGACCTTCAACGCTTCTGTCAACAAGGCCGATGTCCTGAGGGATATTTTCATTGAATATGATTTTACCGGCGGTTGCATCTATAATGCCCGATACAGTCTCACCGTTTACTTCGCGGGTGTTGATAACTCTGATGGGGGCATGCAAGCCAAGCGCACCGCTGTCATAAGCCATGAGAACTTCATCAAAGCTTGAGAATGCCTTGCCTTCGCCGTCTTCACCGGGGAAGCAGCCTTCTTCGGTGAATGTGGCCTGTTTTTTGCCGGCAGCTTCAAGCTCGAGGTTAATCCAATGCAGACCCTTGCCTGATTTGATAGCTTTTTTATTGTTTTTGTTGAATTCCTGATTGGAAAGATAGCATACAACATCGCCTGCTTCAAAGCCTGAATCACCGGGATCAAGAATTTTTACTTCCTTGGGCTTGATGATGGTAAGGTAATAACTACCCAAAACCATATCCTGAGTAGGTACGGTTACAGGTTTACCATCCTGAGGCTTAAGGAGGTTATTTGCTGAGAGCATGAGGAATCTTGCCTCTGCCTGAGCTTCGGGTGAAAGAGGAACATGGACAGCCATCTGGTCACCGTCGAAGTCAGCATTGAAGGCTGTACATACAAGGGGATGAAGCTTGATGGCTCTGCCCTCTACAAGCACAGGCTCAAATGCCTGAATACCAAGGCGGTGAAGTGTGGGAGCACGGTTGAGGAATACGGGGTGCTCTTTGATTACATCTTCAAGCATATCCCATACTTCGGGTCTTACTCTTTCTACCATGCGCTTAGCGCTCTTTATATTGTGGCAAAGTCCGTCTTCAACAAGCTTTTTCATTACAAAAGGCTTGAAGAGCTCCAGTGCCATTTCTTTTGGCAAACCACACTGATATATCTTGAGGTTTGGTCCTACAACGATAACCGAACGGCCTGAATAGTCAACACGCTTACCGAGCAGGTTCTGACGGAAACGGCCCTGTTTACCCTTGAGCATGTCTGAAAGGGATTTTAAGGGGCGGTTGCCGGGGCCTGTAACGGGGCGGCCTCTGCGGCCGTTGTCGATGAGAGCATCTACAGCTTCCTGAAGCATTCTCTTTTCATTGCGCACAATGATGTCGGGAGCTTCAAGCTCAAGGAGTCTCTTGAGACGATTGTTTCTGTTGATAACTCTTCTGTAGAGGTCATTGAGGTCAGATGTGGCAAATCTGCCGCCATCGAGCTGAACCATTGGTCTGATTTCGGGTGGGATTACGGGAATCACATCCATAATCATCCACTGGGGATCATTGCCCGAAAGGCGGAATGCTTCTACAACCTCAAGTCTTTTGGCAACACGGATTTTCTTCTGACCCTGCGATGCATCGAGCTCTTCTTTGAGCTCGGCTGAAAGCTTTTCAAGGTCAATGGCGGCAAGGAGCTCTTTTACAGCTTCGGCACCCATGCCTGCTTTGAAACCGTTTTTGCCATATTTTTCGGTGTAATCTCTGTATTCTTTTTCTGTGAGGGTCTGTTTTTCTTCAAGATCAGTCTTACCGGGATCGATTACCACATATGAAGCAAAATACAAAATTCTCTCAAGTATTCTGGGTGACATATCAAGGATAAGACCCATGCGGCTGGGAATACCCTTGAAGTACCAGATGTGGGAAACAGGAGCTGCAAGCTCAATGTGACCCATGCGCTCTCTACGAACCTTTGAACGGGTTACTTCAACACCGCATCGGTCGCAGACAATGCCTTTGTAACGGATTCTTTTGTATTTACCGCAGTAACATTCCCAGTCCTTTTGAGGTCCGAAGATTTTTTCGCAAAACAGACCGTCGCGTTCGGGTTTTAATGTTCTGTAGTTAATTGTTTCCGGCTTTTTAACTTCGCCGTGTGACCATTCCCTGATTTTTTCGGGAGAAGCCAAACCAATCTTTATAGATTCAAAATCATTAAATGCTGACATAAGCTATCTCCTTTCTTATTGATCACCAAAATCATCGTCTATCGAATCGATTGAACTGTCGATATCATCGATATCGTCAAGGTCTACGATATAGTCATCACCCATGTCAAGAACATCGGGTGCTTCGAGAGTATCAAAATCATCAGTGCCAAGAATATCGCCAAAGTCGATTTCTTCCTCGGAATCATCGAAGGATTCTTCTTCGATTTCATCTTCTATGCCTTCTTCTTCAAGCTCAACATCATCTTCATCATCGAAACTGTCATCATAGTCAACTTCGTTGCCTTCAAGGTTGAGGCGAAGATCTGTATCGTCATCATCATCGTCGGTTTCTCTGATGGGGATGACTTCGTCATTGGCATCGAGCACCTGAACATCAAGGCCAAGGCTCTGGAGTTCTTTGATAAGAACCTTAAACGACTCAGGCACACCCGGCTTAGGCACATTTTCACCTTTGACAATTGCCTCATAGGTCTTAACACGACCGACAACATCGTCGGACTTGACTGTGAGGATTTCCTGCAGGGTATATGCAGCACCATAGGCCTCGAGTGCCCAAACTTCCATTTCACCGAATCTCTGACCGCCAAACTGGGCTTTACCGCCAAGAGGCTGCTGAGTAACGAGAGAGTATGGACCTGTGGAACGGGCATGAATCTTGTCATCAACAAGATGGTGAAGCTTGAGGTAATACATATAGCCCACTGTAACCGGACTGTCGAATGGCTCGCCTGTGCGGCCGTCATAGAGCACTGTTTTGCCATCGAGCGATTTGCCTGCAAGCTTGAGAGTTTCAAAAATATCTTTTTCGTTGGCGCCGTCAAATACGGGGGTGGCAATCTTCCAGCCGAGTGCTTTGGCAGCATAGCCAAGATGCACTTCGAGAACCTGTCCGATGTTCATTCGTGAAGGTACGCCAAGGGGGTTGAGCACTATCTGAAGCGGAGTGCCATCGGGAAGGAAGGGCATATCCTCTTCGGGAAGAATGCGGGAAATAACACCCTTGTTACCGTGACGACCGGCCATTTTGTCACCAACAGAGATTTTTCTCTTCTGGGCAATATAGCAGCGAACAAGCTGGTTAACTCCGGGAGGAAGCTCGTCACCATTTTCACGGGTGAAGATTTTAACATCGACAACTATGCCGGATTCACCGTGGGGCACGCGCAAAGATGTGTCACGCACATCTCTTGCTTTTTCGCCAAAGATGGCACGAAGAAGTCTTTCTTCGGCTGAGAGCTCGGTTTCGCCCTTGGGAGTAACTTTGCCCACGAGGATATCCCCTGCTCTTACCTCGGCACCAATGCGCACGATACCTCTTTCGTCGATATCTTTGAACTGCTGAAACAGGCTGGTCTGCCTGAAACAGGTAAAACCCAGCTTTACGACGGCAGAACAGGTGAACCATTTGATAACCCTGTAACAGTTGGTTACAAATACTTCCTGAAACTGCACCACC